>NZ_CP021919.1 GCF_002814095.1 Sagittula sp. P11 | reverse complement strand
CCCGCGCCCGAGGTCAGCCCCAGCGTCGCAGCAAAGGCCAGTGCGGCCGCCAGCCACGCCCAAAGCCACGGTTTCACGTTCATGTTCAGGTTCATGCCGCAGCCCCCCGCCGCGAGAACAGCAGCCGTGCGGTCAGGACAAGGATCAGGATCGCGCCCTGCGCGCCGATCTGCCAGTCCGGCGACAGCCGCAGGAAGGACAGGAAGGAGGCCGCGAGCGTCAGCGTCAGCGCACCGATCACCGCGCCCACCGGGCTCACCTTGCCGCCGATGAACTCACCGCCGCCCAGGATCACGCCCGCGATGCTCAGAAGCGTGTAGCGCAGCGCGATATTGGCATCGGCGGAGGTCGTCAGCCCGACCAGCGCCATGCCGGCAAGCACGCCGAACAGCCCGGCAAGCCCGTAGGCCGTGGCCTTCAGCAGGGTGACGTTCCACCCGGCACGGGCGACCGACCGGGCGTTGCCGCCAAGCCCGCGCAGCACCGTGCCAAGGCCGGAGCGCATGACCATCAGATGCGTCACGACAGCGATCAGGATGGCAGCCACCACGGCCATGGGCATCAGCGGCGGTTTCACCGTCATCAGCGTCCTCAGCCAGCCCGGCGCGGCCCCGCCCGGCGTTGGCAGGATGAACAGCGCCAGCCCGCCCCAGACGAAGGACATGCCCAGCGTCACCACGATGGCGGGCAGTTCCAGCACGTGGATCACCGCCCCCATCGCCGCATAGGACACCACCAGCAGCATGAGGATCAGCACCCCGGTCAGCGGCGCGTCGTTCAGCCATGTGGCGGTCACGCAGGCCACGAGGCTCACGAAGGCGCCAAGGCTCAGGTCGATGTCGTTCACCATGATGATCATCATCTGCGCGATGGTCGCCAGCGCGATCGGCACCGCCAGGTTGAACAGCAGGTTCAGGCCGAAGTAGCTCATCGCCCGCGGCTGCATCCAGAAGGTCAGCGCCAGCAGCACGGCCAGCGACACGACCGGCAACAGGATCCGGTAACGCTGTGGCATCAGGACGCCTCCTGCATTTCGAAGGACGCCTCGAGGATGCGCTCCTCGGTGATCTGGTCGCCGGTCAGCTCGGCGCTGATCCGTCCGTCGCGGAAGACGAAGACGCGGTCGCACTGGCAGACCTCTTCGGTCTCGGTCGAATACCACAGGAAGGTGCGGCCCTTCGCGGCCTCTGCGCGGATCATGGCATAGACGTCCTGCTTCGTGCCCACGTCGACCCCGCGCATGGGATCGTCCATCACCACCACCTCCGCGTCGGAGGCCAGCGCACGGGCGAACAGCACCTTCTGCTGGTTGCCGCCCGACAGCGACAGGATCGGGTTCGTCAGGTCGTCGGTGCGGATGCCGATGCGCCGCTGCCAGTCCTCCGCCAGCGCGCGTTCGGCGCCACGGTTCACCAGCCCCCGCCGCGCGTCGCGCTGCAGCACGGAAATCGAGATGTTGCGCAGGATCGACCACAAGGGCAGCACGCCGTCGCGCGCCCGGTCGCCCGCGACGAACACGGCCTTCGAGGCCCGGCCCGCCCGCCAGTCCGAGGACTGCGACAGGTACAGCCGCGCCAGCGCCGCCGCCTGCCCGTGCCCCGCGAGGCCCGACAGCCCCACGACCTCGCCGCGGCGCGCTTCCAGCCCCTCGGGCGTACGGATCACCACATCGCCCGGGGCCGACCGCGCCGCCTGCTGGGCCACCGCCTCCGTCGCGACGTGGCCCATGGCATCCACCAGCCCGGCGCGCGTGAATTCCGCCGCGGGCCTGTCCGCCACGACACGGCCGTCCTTCAGCACCACGATGCGGCTCGCCACGGCAAAGATCTCGCCCAGCATGTGGCTGATGAAGATCACCGCCCCGCCCGCCGCGCAGAAGCCCTTCACGTGGTCCAGAAGCTGCCGCGCGATGCCCTCGTCCAGCGACGAGGTCGGCTCGTCCAGGATCACCAGCCGCGCCTCACCGCCGCGCGGGGCAAAGCCGATGGCGATCTCCACCATCTGCCGCTCCGCGATGCTCAGCCGGTCGACCTCCGCGTCGGCGTCGATGCCATGGCCGGGAAACACCCTGTCGAGGCTGGCGAGGATCTCCGCCCGCGCCTGCCGTCGCCACGCGAGGCCCTTCAGGCCGGGATGCGACACCCGCAGATTCTCCGCCACCGTCAGGTTCGGACACAGCGACAGCTCCTGAAAGACCGAGCGGACGCCCTCCGTCCCGGACGGAAACGCCACCTCGCCGGAACTCGGCCCGAAGGTGCCGTTGATCAGGTTCACCAGCGTCGACTTGCCCGCGCCGTTGTGCCCCACGAGCCCGAGGCAATCCCCCGGACCGACCCGCAGGCTGACCCCGTCGAGGGCCCGCACCGGGCCGAAATGTTTCGCCGCCTGCGTCAGCGCGACGACAGGCGTATGGTCTTGGTCGGTCATCCGGTCCCCATGTCAGGACGTGCCGGGAAACGCGCCCCGCCCCCGCCGGACGACGGTGCGGGGCGCGCATGCCCTTACGTCACTTTGCTTCGGAAATCACCGCCTGCGCGTCTTCCAGCGTGTAGCTGACATTCGCCACAGAGCCCTCGGGCGTGGTTTCCAGCGCGCTGTCCAGATCGTCCTGCGTGATCTTCAGGAACGGCACGGTCAGGTCCTTCGGCACCTCTTCACCCGCGAGGATCTGCTGCGCCACCCAGAACGCCAGCGAGGCGACACCGGGCGCGATCGACAGCGACAGCGTCTCGTAGCCGTTGGCGTCGCGCTGCTCAGCCCACCACTTCAGCTCGTCCTGGCGGTTGCCCAGCACGATCAGCGGCGTATCACGGCCCGCGGCCTCGAAGGCCTGCGCCGCACCGTAGCCGTCACCGCCCTGGGTCACGACGCCCACGATCTCGGGCAGCGAGGGCAGGATGCCCGCAACCGCCTTCTGCGCCACGTCCTGCGCCCAGTCACCGTGGACCGAACCGACGATCTCGAACTGGTCGTGTTCCGCCACACCCTCGTGGATGCCCTTGGAAATCTCGTCATCGACGAAGACACCGGCCAGGCCGCGGATCTCCAGCAGGTTGCCGCCGTCGGGCAGACGGCCGGCGAGGTAGTCGACCTCTTCCTTGCCCATCGCCGCGAAATCCACCGCGATCCGCCAGGCGCAGGGCTCCGTCACGATCCCGTCGAAGCTTACCACGATCAGCCCGGCGCCGCAGGCCTCGGCAACCGCACCGTTCAGGGCGGTCGGCGAGGCGGCGTTCAGCACGATGGCGTCGTAGCCCTGCAGGATCATGTTCTGGATCTGCGCGGCCTGCTCGGTGGCCTGGTTCTCGGATGTGGTGAAGGCATCCGCCGCCGCCACCACGCCATCGGCCACGGCGGCCTCGGCTGTCTCCTCGAAGGTCTGCAGCATGGCTTGCCGCCACGAGTTGCCCGCGTAGTTGTTGGACAGCGCGATGCGCTTGTCCGAAGTGTCCGCCAGATGGCTTTCCGCATGCGCCGCGCCAGCCAGTAGGGCCAGCGTCGCCGCGCCCGTCAGAAACGTCTTCATGAATTTTCCTCCCTGTGCGTGTGCCGCACTACCTTTGACCGCCCGGTTCTCTCCACCCGGCCGGCGAGAGGAATGGTGGCCATACCCACCGCCCCTGTAAAGGCTGTCGCCCGCAGACCTGTTGCGGGAACCCGCAACGAACTTGCGGGTTCGGGTGTTCCATTTCCCCCGCAACGGGGGCAGACTTGCGGAACCGCGCAAGGCAGCGCCATTACGCGCCGCGCGGACAAGGGAGGACACATGGCCGACACCCTCGGCGAACCGCGCACCGGCGTGGCGCTGCTCGACATCGCGCGGCGGCTCACCGGCGTGACGGACATCACCGGCGCGCTCGGGGCCGTGGCCGGTGACATCGCCGCGCTGATCCCCTTCACGCATTGCGACATCTGCCTGCTGGACCGCCCCGGCTGGGTGGTCAGCCACGAGGTCGGCATCCGCACCCGCTGGTCCCGCGCCTCTGGCCGGATCGACCACGCGCCGATCCGTGACCTGCTGCTCGGCCAGTGCGAGGTCATGCTGACCGAGGACGCCACGCAGGACCCGCGCTACACCTTTCCCGGCGCCACCTGCGAGCCGATCCTGAACCACAAGCTGCGCGCCCGGGTGAACGTGCTGATGCGCGTCCGCGGCGAGATCATCGGCACGCTGAACCTCTCCCATTCGACCCGAGGGCTCTACGACGCACAGACGGTCGCGCTGGCGCAGCAGATCGCCGACGTGCTCTCGCCGTGGTTCCACATCCTGCACCGCTCGGACCGGGCGCGGCGCCTGCCCCGCTCCGCCACCGGCGACGAGGGGCTGCGCCGCGGCGCGCTGGAACTGACCCGCGCGCTCGAGGCAGAGCGCCAGCGCGTCGGCATGGACCTGCACGACCAGACGCTCGCCGACCTGTCCCGCCTCCTGCGCGAGGCGACCGGCGACCGCCCCCTGCCCCGCGACGTGCTGGCCTCGCGCCTCCGGCAGACAATCGACGACCTGCGCCGGATCATCGACACCGCCGTGCCCACCCTGCTGGAACTGTTCGGCTTCGCCCATGCCGTCCGCGTCCACCTGGAACGCGCCTCGGGCGAATCCGGGGCGCAACTTGAGGTTGACGACCTGACGGACGGGGTGCCGGACGCGCTCGACCCCACCGTGCGCACCGCGCTGTTCCACATCACGCAGGAAGCGATCAACAACGCCACCCGACACGCCGGCGCCAGCCGGATCTCCGTGACGGTCGAGCATCCGGCCCCTGCCCTGCTGACAATCACCGTGCGCGACGACGGCTGCGGCATACCCGCCGCGCCCGCCCGCCAGTCCGGCCTCATGCACATGCGCACCCGGGCGCGGCTGATCTCGGCCGGGCTGGATATCGAGGCCGATCACGGCACCGTCGTCCGCGTCACTCTGAGGACCGGGCCATGAGGGTTCTGCTTGTCGAGGACGACCAGTTCCACGCCTCCTACATGGAGGACGTGCTGGCCGAGACCCTCCCCGAAGTCACCGAAATCTTCCACGCGGTGAACGGCGAAGAGGCCGAGCACGAGGCCCGCGCCTTGGCCATCGACGCCGTGGTCATGGACCTGCGCATGTCCCGCCGCAACGGGATCGAGGCGGCCCGCACCCTCTGGACCGAACGGCCCGAGACCCGCATCCTCTTCTGGTCGAACTACGCGGACGAGGCCTACCTGCGCGGCATTGCCGCCATCGTGCCGGAGGACAGCGCCTACGGCTACCTGCTGAAGACCGCGCCCCGCGACCGGCTGAAGCTGGCCCTGCGCGCCGTGCTGGTCGAAGGGCAGATCATGGTCGACCGGGAAATCCACCGGCTGCAACGCCGCGCCGCCTCTCCCCGGAACACGCTCGACGACAGCGAGTTCGCGGTGCTCTTGGACCTCGCCATCGGGCTTCAGGACCGCATCATCGCCGAACGCCGCGGCATGTCCCTGCGCACCGTGCAGAACCGGCTCCTGTCGCTTTACGAAAAGCTCGGCGTGGACGACGAGGCCTCTGACGACATGCCGCTGAACAAACGGGTGCGGGCGCTGAACCGTGCGCTGGTGACACGAACCCTCAACATCGAGACGCTGGAAACCGCACAGCGCGATTTCGAACGCTGGCAACAGGGGCGCGACCGCCGCTGACATGGGGCACAGGTGTGCGCCATGGAAATTGTCAGCTGACAATTCAGCCGGAGGCGCGCCGGTGTCATCCGAAATTGTCAGCTGACAATCGCGCGCCGCTTGCGGCCTTCAGCATCCCGCCAAGGTTCAGCAGACCCCGGTCCGCCCGCTGGCACAGCGCCCTCAGATAGGCCCCCGGTTTCCGGATCCTGTCCATCGTCTCCAGCATGCAGAGCAGCACCGTTGCGGCCCGCTCTGCGCCCATCCTCTGCCGTGCTTCGGCAAAGACTTGGGTGTCTATGCCCATCATCGGATGCAACCGCTCCGCCACGGAGACCAGCGTCGGCCAGTCCGGGTTCCGCGTTGGAAAGAAGCTCTGGTATTCATGGCAACTGTCCAGCACCTCCGACAGGGCAGGCGTCTCGTCACTGTCGCGGATGTCCACGGAAGATACAGATTCGGATTGATCTGTAGTCTGTATGTGCCGCTCATTCCGGCTGTCGCTGGCGCTCATTCCGGCTGCGGGCAGGGCGGTTGTCAGCCGGTTGTCCAGGGCCTGCGCAAGCGCCTCCAGCTCTTCCAAGGGCAGCTTGCGGCGCTGGCAGAGGCGGGCATCCTCGATCAGCGGATCGGCCGCGTCGCAGCCGTCCTCCAGCAGCCGTTGCCGGACGGCGGCGATCCGGGCGCGCAAGGCGTCCGCCTGGGCACGACGTGCCAGCGCGCGGTCGGCGGCGGCCTGCAGCGCCTCTGCATAGCGGGCGAGGGGGCTCAGGTCGAAGCCGAAGGCCACACCGCCGAACCGCGCGAACCTCTTGCGGTTGGCGCTGTCGTGGCGGTCCACCAGCCCGGAGCGGACCAGCGTGGCAAGGTGCCGGCGCAGCGTGCTTTCCGGCATACCGTTCAGCCGCTCTGCGAGCACGCGGTTCGACGGGTAGACCACCCCGGCGCCGCGATCGGCGGGCAGGGCGCGGTCGGGGAAGAAGGTCAGGAGCGCGCGCAGCACACCCAGTGTCCGGTGATTGAGGCCGAAGTCCTCGGCGGCATGGGTCAGCGCGTCGAGGATGGCCCACTTGTCGGCGGGCGCAGGGCCGGCCTCCGGGCACATCCCGACAGGCTGCCCGAAGCGGATTCGGGACAGTTCCGTCATTTTCAGTTCACGAAAGACAAAAAAAGACCGCTCCACCGAATCGGTGGCGTTGACAGGATCAGGGGGGAACGGCTATCTCAAGAGTGCGAGAAATGAGAGAGCTCTCCGGGATTTGTCCTGGGGGGCTTTTCTTTTGTCCGGGCTCGTGCCTCCTTTGTTGTCTGCTCGGGTTTCGGTTCAGTCTTCCGACCGCGACTTGATCCAGCGGTCGTAAAGATCCTTGACGATGTCTTCTGCCTGGGCGTCGACCCAGCGGGCGAACTCCGGCGCGTCGCCGTGCGGCACGGTCAGCACCAGCCCCTTGTCGCCATGCCGGATCTTGCCGATTTCATATCCGGCCTCGCTGACGACCTTGCGCGCACGGCCCGTGGCAGCGCGGGGTTTCAGCGGGCTGGGGGCGTCGCTGGCCCAGGCCAGCACCTGTTCGAACCGGGTGTCGCTGTCGGCGATGTCGGCCAGAAGCGGCAGGCAGGCCTCCACCTTGTCGGCCATGGCGGGGCGCTGCATCGCCTCCTCCAGCTTCAGCCAGCGTTCGCGCCCGATCCCCGGGGCCGAACCGATGTGGCGCAGGAAGCCGATGTCGAAGGCCCGGCCCACGCGCAGCATCCGGCTGACCATGGGCAGGTCGATCGACAGCGCCGCGGCGATTGTCTGCCGGTCGTAATCCAGCGCGTCGAGCTGGGCGGCAAAGCTGGCCTTTTCGATGAACGACAGATCCTTGCGGGCGGTGTTCTCCTGGCCCTGGGCCAGCACCAGCGCCTGGTCGTCGAGGTGCCGCACCATGGCCTTGACCGGCAGGCCGAGCGCGCGCAGCGCGCGGACCCGGCGGCGGCCATAGACGATCTCGAACTGGCCCGGCTGCCCGGCATGGGGGCGCACCAGCACCGGCACCTGCTGGCCGTAGGTCTTCAGGCTGTCTTGCAGCGCCTCGTCCGCCACGGGATCGTCGCCCAGGCGGTCGGCCACACCCGCATCGACGATGCGCTCGGCCTCGATCTCCTGCACGGCGCTTTCCTGCAGGCGGGTGAGCGAGCTTTGCAGCGCGCCCACGGTGCCGCGCGGGGCGGTGGGGCTGGGACGCCGCGAAGGCTGCGCGGTCTCGGTTGCGTTGCCGGTGGTCAGAATCCCCTTGCGTGCCATGTCAGCGTCCCCATGCCTGCTGCATCAGTGCCTCGATCTCGTCGTTCACGGCGTTCAGCGACTCTATCGCGCGGTCGTAGGTGGACCGGTGGAAGGCGCTGCGCTCGACCTCGTAGATGGTCTGCTGGGTCAGTCCTGCGTCGGAAATCGCGGTGGATTTCAGCATGGGCGCGACCATGACCTCGCTGCCGAAGAGGTTGCGGAGGAAGGCGACCACCTGCTGCTGCGGGCCGTCCTGCGGTTCGTAGCGGTTGATGAGGAAGCGGAGGAAGTCGAACTCCATCCGCGCACCGGCGTTCGACACCACGTCGAGCAGGTCGGCGCTCATCTGCAGGAACTGCGACATGGAGGCGACGTCGAGCATGTTCGGCACCACGGTGATCAGGATCCCGGTGGAGGCGCAGAGCGCGGACATGGTCAGGTAGCCAAGCTGCGGCGGGCAGTCGAAGATGATGACGTCGTAGCGGTCCTCGACCTCCTGCAGGGCGGCGGCCATGCGGGCGTAGAAGGCGGGCTGGATGTTGTTGCGCAGCGCAGTCGGCGTCTCGTGCTCGAACTCCTGCAGGATCAGCCCGCCCGGGGCGAGGTGGAGACCGGGGAAATAGGTTTCCTGGATGATCTCGGAGAAGGGCAGGGGGTCCTCGTAGCGGATCGCGTCGTAGATCGACCCGGAGTGCAGGAAGTCGTATTCCGGCTGGAACCCGAAGAGCGAGGTAAGCGAGGCCTGCGGGTCGATGTCGACGGCGAGCACCCGGTAGCCCTTGAGCGCGAGGCGCTGCGCGGCGTGGATCGAGGAGGTCGTCTTGCCCGAGCCGCCCTTGAAGTTCAGGAAGCTGAGCACCTGCACCTTGTCGCCCTCGCGCCGGCCCTTGAGGTACGTGCCGGTGGTGCGGGAGTTGTCCTCGAGAATGCGGCGGATTGTCAGCAGGTCGTCGGCGGAGTAGGAGCGGCGGCCGCCGGCAGAGGTCTGGACCTCGGGCACGCGTTCCTCGAAATGGAGCTTGCGCAGGAAGCTGGGGGAAATGCCGAGCAGGTCGGCGGCCTCTCCGGCGGAGAACAGGCGGAGCTGCTTGCGCGCGTCGGGGGCAAAGCTTTTCAGGAGGTGCTGTTCGAGCGCACCTGCCAGGTTCCCCGCGTTTTCGCGGATACGGGTATTGATATGGATGGGCTCAGTTCCCGCCATCTGTTTCACCGCCTCGTCAGGAACGCTGTTTTTCGCCAGCGCTTTATTTTCCGTTTCTTTACGCAAGCGAAAGGGGTGTTGGCAACTGTTTCTTGCGCCGAGGGGCGAAGGCGCCGGTCCGCCGTTTCGCGCGTTGGGTGAAGATCCCGCTGCAAGGCTATGAAATAATTTGGAAAAATTGAGTTATGGCGGAAAAGCGAGTTTTCACAGCTTAGCAGGGAGGGCTTTGCGGTCAAAGGCTTGGCTGTGCCGGGCAGAGAATCGGCGGGGCAGGGGTGACGGGCCCGGGAATGGCGGCTGGTGGCGGCGCCGGTTGGCGTTGACAGGGGGGCCTTGTCGGTGACACGGTCGCCGTAACCGAATGGTTACATGGTGCGGCGGCCATCCCGGCGTCGCCCGCCCTCTCGAAGGACCCAACGACCATGCAGATCAGCCAGACCCGACCCCAGATCACCTATGCAGCGGCGCTTGCCCTTGTGGAGGCGGCGATGACCCACGCGCGGGACAACGGCTGGGAGGTTGCGGCGGCGGTCACCGATCCCTTCGGCACGCTCGTTGCCTTCGGCCGGACGGACGGTGCCGCGCCGCCCGTCGCGGCCTTCGCGGTGGACAAGGCCTATACCGCCGGCACGCTGCGGAAATCGACGCGGGCCTTCGGCGAACGCATGGCCGCCAGCCCGACCCTGTCGCTGGGCCTTGCCACGCGGCAAAGGTTCATCGCCTGGGGCGGGGGACTCGCGGTCTTCGAGGAGGGGGCCTGCATCGGCGGGCTTGGCGTGTCGGGCGCGCAGGAGCACGAGGACATCGCCTGCGCCGAGGCGGCGATCCGGGCGCTTGGGCTGACGCAGGGGTGACGTTCAGGGCTCGATGCAGACCAGCCGCATGATCGTTTCGATGTTGAAGGCCAGACGCTCTTCGAGGGCCTCGGCGGACATCAGGTCGCGCCGGAAGACGATGGAGCCGGTGAAGCGGTTGGTCAGGTAGTAGTAGCCGATGGCGGCGATGGTGATGTTGAGCTGCACGGGGTCGATGCCGGGGCGGAAGACGCCTTCCTCGACGCCGCGTTCCAGAAGGCCGCCGACCATGCCGACGAAGCGCTGGAACAGGACGTCAATCTTTTCGGACTTCTTCAGGTGGCGGGCCTTGTGCAGGTTCTCGCTGTTCACCAGCGTGATGAATTCCGGGTTCTTCAGGTAGTAATCCCAGGTGAAGCGGATCAGCTTTTCCAGCGCGTCGCGGGCGGGCAGGTGTTCCAGTTCCAGCGACTGCTCGGCGGTCCGGATGTCGGTGTAGGCCTCCTCCAGCACGATGCGGAACAGGTCCTCCTTGTTGCCGAAGTAGTGGTAGATCATCCGCTTGTTGGCCTTGGCGCGGTCGGCGATCTCGTCGACACGGGCGCCGCCCAGACCGCTCTTGGCGAATTCCTTCTTCGCGGCGGCAAGGATGCGCGCGCGCGTCGCGTCGGCATCGCGGGTCTTCCTGGTTGTGTCGTCTGCCATCTCTTCCCTTCGCCCCGGCGTGGTTCCCATGCCCCTACCTCACTTCGCGGGGCGCGGTCAAAAGCTTCCGCTCGCTGCCATGGGCCGTTTTCGCCCCAAAGCTTTCATGGGGCTTGACGATTCGATGAACAAGGAAGTAACCAGTTAGTGCGTTATCTGGCGACCGTCCGCGATGAAGGGCGGTGCGGCACCCCGGAGGGGCCGGGACATCACGCGTGTTTCAGGAGGACGGCACAGCGCCGTTGAGGGAGGAAAACCATGTCGAATTTCATCAAGGGCTTCATCGAGAAAGAGAAAATCAACCGCCGGAACTTCCTGTTCGCGTCGGCCTACGGGCTGGGCGGGGCGGCGGCACTTGGCGCGCTGGGTCCGAACATGGCGCGGGCTGCGCTGACCGACCCGACCATCGCGTGGTCCTACCGCAACCGCACCAACCCCTACTGGAACGAGATCGTGTCGGGCGGCGAGGCCTTCGTGCAAAGCCTCGGCATGTCGAAGGACGCGCTCACGCACCTCATCAACGAAGGGTCGTCGGAGAAGTCGCTGGCCGACGTGAAGGCGATTCTGGCGAAGACGGGCGGCAACCTCGCGCTTGCCATCGACACCAACGACGCGCCGAACGCGCGTCCGGTGGTGGAGGCGGTGGCGGAGGCGAACGCCTATGTCTCGACCCTGTGGAACAAGACCGACGACCTGCACCCGTGGGATTTCGGCGACAACTACGTCAGCCACATGAGCTGGTCGGACGAGGGCCCGGCGGAAGAGACCGCGCGCATCCTGCTTGAGGCGATGGGCGGCAAGGGTGGCGTCGTGCACCTGGGCGGGATCGCGTCGAACAACCCGGCCATCGAGCGGCTTCAGGGCCTGAAGAACGCGCTGGAGGATTACCCGGATGTGGAACTGCTGGCGGCGGAACCGGCGGACTGGGACACCCAGAAGGCCAACCAGGTGATGTCCGCCTTCCTGACGCGCTATGGCGACGAGATCACCGGCGTGCATTGCGCAAACGACACCATCGCCTATGGCGTGCTCGAGGCGCTGCGGGCCGAGGGGATCGAGGACATGCCCATCGTGTCCTATGACGGCAACCCGCAGGCGGTGCAGCTGGTCGCGGACCGCAAGATCCTGGCCACCGTGTTCACCAACCCGCACTGGGGCGGCGGCATCACCGCGGCGCTGGCCTATCACGCGGCCATCGGCACCTTCAAACCGTCCGAGGAACCCAACGAGCACCGCGAATTCTACGGCCCGACCATCATGGTGCAGCCGGAGGACGCGCTGGAGTTCAAGGCGAACTACCTCGACAGCGTGCCGAGCTACGACTGGAACGACTTCTGGGGCCCGTCGAACGGACCCATCGCCTACAACTGATCCGGGAGGACCGGGCCAGCCGGGCGCGTTCCCGGCTGGCCCATGCGCCGGATGACGGTCAGAGGACCGCGCCGGCCGCTTTGGGGAGGACACATCTTGGCCATCACTGAAACCACGGGCAGGACAGAAGGCGCGCGCCGGGCCGGTGCCGGGATCGGGCGCGAGACGCTGGCGAAATGGGCGCCGCTTCTGGTGCTGCTGGTGCTCTGCGCGGTCTTCGCCGTGATGGAGCCGCGCTTCTTGTCGACACGCAACTTCGCGCGCATCCTGATCGCCGCCTCGCCCGCGCTGATGGTGGCGATCGGCGTGACCTTCATCATCATCATGGGGTCCATCGACCTGTCGATGGAGGGGACGGTGTCGGTCTGCGCGGTGTCCTTCGCCTTCTGTTTCCTGTGGCTGGGGGGCACGCTGGCTAGCTGGGCCTGGCTTGCCATCCCTATCGCCATGCTGGTCGGTGCGGCGCTGGGGTTCGTCAACGGGCTGATCCACGTCAAGCTGAAGATCCCGTCGTTCATGGCCTCGCTCGCCATGGGGTTCGTGGGGACGGGGCTTGCCATGGTGATGACCGGCGGCGACCGCATCCGCATCGAGGACGAGCTGTTCCGCGCGCTCCTGACCCAGCGCATCCTGAACTTTCCTCTGATGGTCTATGTCGCTGCGGTCTTCCTGCTGATCGCCTGGTTCATCCAGACGCGCACCACGCTGGGCCGCAACTTCTACGCGGTGGGCGGGGGCGAGGACCTGGCGATTGCCTCCGGCCTGAACGTCAACCGGGTGCGGATCATGGGGTTCACGCTGGCGGGCGTGTTCTTTTCGGTGGGCGCGCTGCTGGCGGTGGGCCGCATCGGCATCGCCGAGACCGCCACCGGCAACAACTTCATGTTCCTGTCGATCACCGCGGTCGTGGTCGGGGGCACCGCGCTTTGGGGCGGGATCGGCGGCGTGTGGAACACGCTGGTCGGCGTGCTGATCGTCTTTGTCATCGGCAACGGCATGGTGGTGATCGGGCTGCCCGGCTACGTGCAGGACGGTGTGCTGGGCATCCTCGTGATCCTTGCCGTGATCCTGTCGACCAACCGCAAAACCATCAGCTTCGTGAAATAGGGGGCGGGTCGATGTATCAGCTGAACAAGGTCGACAAGAAATTTCCCGGCGTGCATGCGCTGAAGGCGGTGGATTTCCGCATCGGGCGCGGCGAGATCGTGGGCCTCGTGGGGGAGAACGGCGCCGGGAAATCGACGCTGATGAAGGTGATCTACGGCACCTATCAGCCCGACGGCGGCACGATCACCATCGACGGCAGGACCGTCCGCTTCCAGAACCCGCGGCAGGCGATGGACCATGGCATCGGCATGGTGTTCCAGGAGCAGTCGCTGATCACCAACCTGACGGTGATGGAGAACATCTTCCTCGGGTTCGAGCAGCAGTTCGTGCGCTGGGGCGTCATCGACTGGAAGGCGATGGCGGCGGCGGCGAAACGGCAGCTTGCCAAGGTGCGGCTGGAGATCGACCCGGCCACGGTCACGTCGAAGCTGTCCTTCGCGCAGCGGCAGCTGGTGGAGCTGGCCAAGGTCCTGACCCTGGAGGAACGCATCGAGGGCGACCTCGTGATCCTGCTGGACGAACCGACCAGCGTCCTGGCGCGCGAGGAGGTGGAACTGCTGTTCAGGCTGGTGCGCGAACTGACGAGCCGGGCGTCCTTCATCTTCGTCAGTCACCGCATGGACGAGGTGCTGGAACTGTCGGACCGAATCTACGTGATGAAGGACGGCGAGGTGGTGGACGTGGTCGATCACGACACAGCCCGGGTCGAGGAGATCCAGCACAAGATGGTCGGCCGGGACGTCGACAAGGAGTATTACCGCGAGCAGAAGCAGAAACCCTACGATCCCTCGCGCGTGCTGGTGCAGTTCGACCGGGTGAGCGTCGCGGGCAAGTTCAGCGACATCTCCTTTGACCTGCACCCGGGCGAGGTGCTTTGCCTTGTGGGCACCGAAGGCTCCGGGCGGGAGGCGATCCTGCGCACGGTCTTCGGCCTCGAACGGCCGACCTCGGGCCGGGTGGAGGTGAAGGGCAAGCCCTACCACCGGACGAGCGCGCAGGAGGCGGTGGCCCGCGGGGTGGGCTACGTCCCGCGCGAGCGCAAGGTCGAAGGCATCGTGACCGGCATGAACGTCTACGAGAACATGACCCTCAGCCAGATGGGCAACTACGCCTCGGGCGGGGTGCTGCGCATCGACCGGGAAAAGGCGCTGGCCGAGGAATGGATCAAGCGCTTGTCGATCAAGACGCCGGATATCTACAAGGATTGCGGCGGGCTGTCGGGCGGCAACCAGCAGAAGGTCGTGCTGGCGAAGTGGCGGTCGGCGGGTCGGATATCATCCTTCTCGACCACCCCACGCGGGGGCTGGATATCGGGGCCAAGGAAGACGTCTACGACATGGTGCGCGAGATGAGCGCCGCCGGTGCGGGCATCGTGCTGGTGGCCGACACGCTGGAGGAGGCCATCGGCCTCAGCCACACGATCCTCGTCCTGAAGGACGGGGCGTTCCAGAAACGCTTTGACGGGTCACCGGGCGACAAGCCGTCGCTTTATGACCTCGTGCATCACATGATCTGAGGGGGACGGCATGTCACTGGAGAAACTGAAACCCTGGTTCCCGTGGTTCACGCTGGCGGTGCTGGTGATCCTGGTGGGCGTGGTCAACCCGGCCTTCTTCAACCCGTCGGGCATGGTGGCGCTGGTGGCCGATATCGTGCCGCTGTTCATCATGGCGCTGGGGATGACCTTCGCGATCTACATCGGCGGGATCGACCTGTCGGTGCAGCAGGTGGCGAACCTCGTGACCGTGGTGGCGACCGTCTACCTGGCCCAGTTCGGGGTGCTGGTCGCGGTGGTCTGTATCGTGGCGGGCTTCGGCATCGGCGCGCTGTCGGGCTGGATCACCACGCGGCAGTTCGTGCCCTCCTTCGTTGCGACGCTGGCCATGGGGTTCATCGCGCTTTCCGGCGCGCGCTACCTGTCGGGCGAACGCGCGCTGTCGATGGATGCGGAGATACGGGACGCGAGCTTTGGCTGGATGTTCGGCAACACCGCGGGCGTCCCGCATGAGCTGATCATCGCGGGCGTGCTGCTGGCGGTGGCGTGGTTCCTGCAGACCCGCACAACCTTTGGCCGCGCGCTGAAGGCGGTGGGGGCAGGGGAGCTGGCCGCCGTGGCCTCGGGCCTGAAGGTCGACCGGATCAAGATCCTTGCCTTTGCGCTGTCGGGGACGTTTGCCGCGATTGCCGGGCTGATGTTCTCGGTCAAGCTGTCGGGGGGCGACGCGAACCTGGCGAACGGGTTCCTGATCCTCGCCATCGTGGCGGTGCTGGTCGGGGGCACGCCGCTGACCGGCGGGGTCGGCGGGGTCATCAACACTCTGGTCGGGACATTGATCGTTGTCGTGATACGCTCGGCCATGGTCTACCTCGAGGTGGATGCGACCATGCAGCAGATGATCTTCGGCATCATCCTGATCGCTGCCATCGCGATGACCATCGACCGGTCGAAGATGAGGATCGTGAAATGATGCGTGCGGCAGTGCTGAAGGAACCCGGGCGGTTCGAGATCGAGGAGCGGCCGATCCCGAAACCCGGGCGCGGCGAGATCCTGATCCGGATCGCGCGGGTCGGCATCTGCGGCACCGACCTGCACATCTTCAACGGACATTACGCGGCAGAGAGCCTGCCCATGGTGCCGGGTCACGAGTTCACCGGCACCGTCGCGGCGCTGGGGGCGGGGGTCGACGGGCCGGAGGTCGGGACAAAGGCCGTGGTCGACATGAACATCGGCTGCGGGCGCTGCTACTGGTGCCGCCGCAACGAGATCCTGAACTGCCCCGGGATGCAGCAGATGGGCATCACCATGGACGGCGCCTTTGCCGACTACATGACGGTGCCCGCGCGGCTGGTGATGCCCGCGCCGGAGCATGTGCCCTTCGAGGTGCTGGCCCTGACCGAGCCGCTGTCATGCGTGGTGCGCGCGGCGCGCAAGGCGCAGGTGACCTTCGGGCAGTCGGCGCTGGTGATCGGCGCGGGGCCGATCGGCAACCTGCATGTCCAGCTTCTGCGGACCATCGGGGTTGCCCCGATCATCGTCACTGACCTCTCCCCGGATCGTGTGCGCATGGCGCTGGACTGCGGCGCGGACATCGGTGTGTCCGATCCGGGGCAGTTGAGGCAGGCGGTGATGGAGGCGACCGACGGGCGTGGCGCCGACCTGGTGATCGAGAGCGTGGGCAACCCCGCGCTTTACGCCGCTGCCCTGCGGCTGGTGCGCCGGGGCGGGCACCTTGCCGCCTTCGGGCTGACGGGCCCGGACGAGACGCTGGCGCTGCCGATCCTCGACACGATCCTGCAGGAGAATTCGGTCAAGGGGTCGGTCGCGGGAATGGGACAGGACATGCACGACGCGCTGACGCTGCTGGTGCACGGGCGGCTGAAGACGGAGCCGTTTACCCGCGCCAGCTTTGCCCTCGACGACATTCAGTTGGCGTTCGACACGCTCGGCGACCGGTCCGGGGACCTGAAGACCCAGATCGTGATGAGTGAATGATGCAGGAGGAGACACGGACATGGCCATCACCACCGAAGCCTACACCTCGCAGCCGCAGGGGCTGATCCCCAACAGCCGCTTTCCGCTTCTGGTGCATCGCGGCGCGGTGCCGGGCGGCGGGGCAGAGGCGCTGAAGGAACGGTTCCGCAGCAACGGCTGGTCGAACAACTGGGATTACCCCGGCATCTACGAATACGCGCATTTCCATTCGACGACGCATGAATGCCTTGGCTGTGCGCAGGGCTGGATGGAGTTCTCGCTTTCCGTGGGCGAGGGCGGATGGACAAAGGTCCGGATCGAGGCGGGGGACGTGATCGTCATGCCGGCGGGCGTCAGCCACGAGATGACGGCCCAGTCCGAGAACATCCACATGTGCGGCGGCTATCCCGACGGGCGCGACTGGGACGACATCCAGGAGCAGTTCCTCACGCAGGAGGATTACGTCCACGCCTGCAAGCGGATCATGATGCTGCCCATTCCCGCCCGCGACCCTGCCACCGGCGAGGCCATGCCGCATTGGCACGCCGCGCCGTCCTCCGTCGATGGCGGGTGGAACGACTGGCGGCACGCATTGGACAGGCGCAGCTGAGCCGCGCCCGAACCCACATCAGGAGAGACAGATGGATACCAGCAGCACACGGCTTTCGCTGCCGTCCGAACCGCGCGCGTTCGGCTTTTTCGTCGACGGCGCCTTTGTGCCCGCCGGACCCCGCGAGGTGTTCGAGCGCCGCTCGCCCGGGCATGACGTGCCGGTGACCCGGATTCCGAAATGCACGACCCGGGATCTCGACAGGGCGGTGGATGCGGCGCGCGCCGCCTTCGACGACCGGCGGTGGTCGGGCCATGGCGGGCAGGCGCGGGCCGCCGTGCTGCTGAAGGCCGGGGCGCTGATCCGCGAACGCGCCGAGGAAATCGCCTATTTCGAGACGCTGGAGAACGGCAAGCCGATCAGCCAGGCGCGCGGCGAGGTGGCGGGCTGCGCGGACATGTTCGATTATGCCTCTGGCCTTGCGCGGAGCCTGCACGGCGACAGCTTCAACAACCTCGGCGACGGGATGCTGGGCCTTGTCACGCGCGAGCCGGTGGGGGTGGTGGGCATCATCACGCCGTGGAACTTCCCCTTCCTCATCCTGTGCGAGCGGGTGCCCTATGTGCTGGCCTCCGGCTGCACCATCGTTGCGAAGCCTTCGGAGGTGACGAGCGCCACGACGCTGATTCTTGCGGAAATCCTGACGGAGGCGGGGCTGCCCGACGGCTGCATGAACGTGGTCACCGGATCGGGGTCCACCATCGGGCAGGCGCTGATCGAGCATCCGAAGGTCGACATGCTGTCCTTCACCGGCTCGACTGCCGTGGGGCGGCGCGTGGTCGAGGCGGCGGGCCGGACGAACTTCAAGAAGCTGGGGCTGGAGCTGGGCGGGAAGAACCCGCAGATCGTCTTTGCCGACGCGGACCTCGACGACGCGGCGGACGGGGTGGCCTTCGGCATCGCCTTCAACACCGGGCAATGCTGCGTGTCCGGGTCGCGGCTGATCGTCGAACGTTCTGTCGCGGACGCATTCGCCCAGAAGGTGCGGGACAAGCTGGCCCGGGCAGTGGTGGGCGATCCGCTGGACGAGGCGACCCAGATCGGCGCGATCACCACCGATGCCCAGAACGCCACGATCCTGTCCTACATCGAGAAGGGGCAGGCGGAGGGTGCGCGGCTGATCTGCGGCGGAACGGCGCTGGATTTCGGGCGCGGCCAGTATATCGCGCCGACCGTCTTCGGCGACGTGACCGCCGACATGGCCATCGCGCGCGAGGAGATCTTTGGCCCCGTTCTGACGGTCATGCCCTTCGACACGGTGGAGGAGGCGATCTCCATGGCCAACGACACCGACTACGGGCTTGCGGCGAGCGTCTGGACAAAGAACATCGACAAGGCGCTGATGGTCACGCGCCGGGTGCAGGCGGGTCGTTTCTGGGTGAACACCACGCTGGCCGGCGGGCCGGAGCTGCCGCTTGGCGGGTTCAAGCAGTCCGGCTGGGGCCGGGAGGCGGGCATGTACGGGGTCGAGGAATACACCCAGGTGAAGTCGGTGCATGTCGAGATCGGGAAAACGCACGCCCTGGATCGCGTGAGGGGGGATCATGTCGGAGGAGTATGACTACATCATCGTGGGCGGCGGGTCGTCAGGCTGCGTGCTGGCCAACCGGCTGACCGAAGACGCCTCCGCCCGCGTCCTGCTGCTGGAGGCCGGGGGCAAGGACACCCATCCGCTGATCCACATGCCGGTGGGCTTTGCCAAGATGACCACCGGGCCGCTCACCTGGGGGATGGTGACGGCGCCGCAGAAGCACGCCAACAACCGCGAGATTCCCTATGCGCAGGCGCGCGTGATCGGCGGCGGGTCGTCGATCAACGCCGAGGTGTTCACCCGCGGCCATCCCGCGGACTACGACCGCTGGGCCAACGACGAAGGCTGCGAAGGCTGGTCCTTTGCCGAGGTGAAACGCTACTTCCTGCGCTCCGAGGGCAACACCTTCCTGGCCGGGGAGTGGCACGGGACGGAGGGCGAGCTGGGCGTGTCGAACCTGAAGGAGCCGCAGCCGATGACCCGCGCCTTCCTGCAGGCCTGCCAGCAGCGCGGCATTCCCTACAACCCGGATTTCAACGGCGCGGTGCAGGAAGGTTCGGGCATCTACCAGACCACCACGAAGAACGGCCGGCGCTGTTCGGCGGCGGTGGGGTACCTGCGCCCGGCGATGAAGCGGCCCAACCTGACCGTCCGGACCGGGTGCCTGGTGCACCGGATCGTGGTGGTGCGGGGCCGCGCGGTTGGCGTCGACTATGCGCAGAAGGGGACGCGGACGACGGCGCGCGCCGCATCGGAGGTGCTGCTGACTGCCGGGGCCATCGGATCGCCGCGGCTGATGATGCTGTCGGGGATGGGACCGGCGGCGCACCTGCGGGAGCATGGCATCGACGTGGTGGCCGACCTGCCCGGCGTGGGCGAGAACCTGACCGACCATTTCGGCATCGACATCGTGGCGGAGCTGAACGGGCACCAGAGCCTCGACAAGTACAACAAGCCGCACTGGATGGCCTGGGCTGGGGCGCAATACCTGCTGTTCGGGTCCGGGCCGGTCACCTCGAACGTGGTGGAGGGCGGGGCCTTCTGGTATGCCGACCGCTCCCTGCCGATCCCCGACCTGCAGTTTCATTTCCTTGCGGGCGCGGGGGCGGAGGCGGGGGTGCCTTCGGTGCCGAAGGGGTCGTCGGGCGTCACGCTGAACAGCTACGCGGTGCGCCCCAGGTCGCGCGGGACGGTGCGGCTGCGGTCCTCCGACCCTGCGGCGCTGCCCGTGGTCGATCCGAATTTCCTGGGCGACCCGGAGGATCTGAAGACCTCGGTCGAGGGGGTGAAGATCAGCCGCGAGATCTTTGAACAGGCGGCGCTGCAGAAACATTTCCGCAGGATCTGCTTTCCCGACGACAGTGTCAGGACGCAGGCCGATTACGAAGCCTATGCCCGACAGTTCGGGCGCACGTCCTACCACCCGACCTGCACCTGCAAGATGGGGCCGGAGAGCGATCCCATGGCGGTTGTCGATCCGCAGCTCAGGGTGCGCGGCGTGGACGGCCTGCGGATCTGCGACAGTTCGGCCATGCCGAGCCTGATCGGGTCCAACACCAATGCCCCCACCATCATGATCGGCGAGAAGGCCGCCGACCTGGTGCGGGGAAACCGCTGACGCACCTCCCTGTCAGGCCTGGGGCGGCCTGAGCGCCGCCCCCTTTTCCGTTCAGCCGCGCCTCAGTCGAAATCCGGTGCGTAGGGCACGAGGTCCTTGCCGACGATCCGGTAGCCGGTGCGGGTCATGTCCTCGATCCGCGCCATGTCGATGGACGAGAGGGTGAAGTCCATCACGTCGAAGTTCGCGGCGATGTTGGCGGGATTCGTGGACATGGTGTTGATGCTGACGCCCTTCTGCAGGATCCAGCGCAGCACGACTTGCGCGGCGCTCTTGCCGTAGGTTTCGCCGATCTCGCCGAAGATCGCGTGCTTGAACACCTCGCCGCGCGCCACGGAGCAATAGGAGGCAAGCGGGATGCCGGTCTCGGTCGCGGCGGTCAGCAGCTTGTCCTGATTGAGCAGCGGGTGGAATTCGACCTGGTTGGTGACCAGCGGCGCGTCCACGATGGCGCGGGCGTCGTGCATCATCTGGGCGGTGTAGTTCGACACCCCGATGTGCCGGGCCAGCCCCCGGTCGTGCGCCTGCTGCAGCAGCTCCAGCGACAGGCGGATGTCGCCGCCCGGAGTCGGCCAGTGCAGGAGCAGCACATCCGCCTGGTCGATCATCAGCTTCTTCAGGCTTTCCTCGACCGAGGGCAGGAACGCCTCCTCGCTGAAGTTGGCGATGTCGACCTTGGTGGTGATGCACAGCTCATCTCGGCTGAGGCCGGTGGCCCTGAGCGCCGCGCCGGTGTCGGCCTCGTTGCCGTACATTTGCGCGGTGTCGAAGGCGCGATAGCCCACCTCGGCGGCGGCGAGAACGGCATCGTGCAGTTCCTGCCCCGTCAGGGGAAACGTGCCGAACGAGCGTTGATAGGTCTTTTCGAAATAGATGGTCACGGTTGGCTCTCCCTGTGAATGGGCCGCGTGATCCGCGTGACGGGCGGCAATATCGGGCTTGATCGTGGCACGACTTGGCGGCATATTGCAAATAACCAGTTAGTTACTAAGAGGCAACCGGATATGTCCAAGACCGCGACCGCAGAGGAGGCCGTCCGCCGGATCGGGGATGGTGCGATCGTCGCCGTGAACGCGTCGAGCGGGCTGTGCTGTCCCGACGCCGTGCTGGCCGCGCTTGGCGCGCGGTTCGACGCGACGGGATCGCCGCGCAACCTGACCTCGGTTCATCCGATCGCGGCCGGGGACATGTTCGGCACGCCGGGTGTGGATCACATCGCCAAGCCGGGGATGCTGACGAAGATCATCGGCGGGTCCTACCCCTCGGGCCCGACGAAGGCGGAGCCGCCGAAGATCTGGCAGATGATTACCGCCGGGCAGGTGAAGGCCTACAACGTGCCCTCGGGCATCGTCTTCGACATGCTGCGCGAGGGGGCGGCCAAGCGGCCCGGCGTGCTGACCAAGGTGGGGCTGCAGACCTTCGTCGATCCCGATCTGGAAGGCTGCGCGATGAACGACGCCGCGCGGGCCGAACCGCTGGTCTTCCACCGGGAGTTCGAGGGCGAGGACTGGCTTTATTTCCCGGCGATCCGGCCGGATGTGGCAATCATCCGCGCCACCACGGCGGACGAGCGCGGCAACCTGAGCTTCGAACAGGAGGGCGCCTACCTCGGCGCGATGGAGCTGGCGCTGGCCGCGCGCAACTCCGGCGGGCTGGTCATCGCGCAGGTCAAGCGGGTGGCGCAGAACGGCTCCATCCGGCCGCATGACGTGCGCGTGCCGGGCATCCTGGTGGACGTGGTCGTCGAGGCGCCCGGGCAGTTGCAGACCACCGCGACCGACTACGACCCCGCCATCTCCGGCGAGCTGATCCGCCCGCTGCACACGTTCCGCCCGGCGGATTTCAACGTGGGCAAGGTCATCGCCCGCCGCGTGGCGCAGGAGTTGCGCGAAGGCTGGGCGGTGAACATCGGCTTCGGCATCTCGGCCAACGTGCCGCGGATCCTTGTCGAGGAGGGGCTGCACGGTGCGGTCACCTGGATGATCGAGCAGGGCGCGGTGGGCGGCGTGCCGCTCCTGGACTTCAAGTTCGGCTGCGCCGCCAACGCGGAGGCCTTCGTCGCCTCGCCGCACCAGTTCACCTATTTTCAGGCGGGGGGATTCGATGCCTCGCTGCTGTCCTTCCTCGAGGTCGGGCGGGACGGGTCGGTCAACGTCTCGCGGCTGCGCGGCGTGCCGCATCGCACCGCCGGGGCCGGGGGATTCGTCGACATCACGGCGCGCGCCCGCAAGATCGTGTTCTCCGGCAACTTCAACGCCGGGGCGAAGATGCGGGTGGAGGACGGGCAACTGGTGATCGACAGCGAGGGCAAGGTCGCGAAGTTCGTCGATGCGGTCGACCAGGTGTCCTTTTCGGGCGCGCGGGCGCGGGAGCTGGGTCAGGACGTGACCTACGTGACGGAGCGCTGCGTGATCCGGCTGGTCGAGGGCGCGCTGGTCGTGACGGAGGTGGCGCCGGGACTGGACGTGCAGCAGGACATCCTGGATCAGGCGGCCACGGAGCTGCGGGTTGCCAACGATCTGAAGACCATGGACGCGTGTCTGTTCCAGCCGGGGACGATGGCGCTGGAGCTTGCCCGGGCATGACCGGCTGGCCCCATCTTTCGCTGGAAGCCGGGGGCGGAATCGGCGTGCTGCGCCTGACGCGCGAGGACAAGCGCAATGCGCTGGACGCGGCGATGATGGAGGCGCTTGCCGATCTCTGCCGGCAGGTCGAGCGGCGCGAGGACATTGGCGTCCTGATCCTGACGGGCAGCGGGCGCAGTTTCTGTGCCGGGGGCGACATTGCCGCGTGGAGCGCGGAAGGCCCCGCCGCGTTCGGGCGCCACTGGGTGCGCGACGGCCACGCGGTCCTCGACCGTCTGGCCCGGCTGCGGCAGCCGGTGATCGCCGCGCTGAACGGCCCGGTGCTGGGCGGCGGGCTGGAGCTGGCCGCCTGCGCCGACTACCGAATCGCCGAGGACCATGTGCGCTTCGGCCAGCCGGAAACCGGGCTGGGGATCATCGCGGGGTGGTCGGGGACGCAGCGGGCCGTGCGCCGCTTTGGCGCGCAGGTGGTCCGCCGCATGGCACTGTTCGGAGAGGTGTTGTCGGCGGAGGAGGCCTTGCGCGCGGGTCTGGCCGACCGGGTGGTGCCGCAGGGCGAGAGCCTTGGGGCGGCCCGCGATCTGGCGCAGGCGCTGTTGAAACGCGGGCCGCTGGCGACCGAGCTGACCAAGATGCTGGTCAATGCCGCCGAGGGCGAGGAGCGGGAGCGTGTTCTCGACGCCCTCGCCGGGCGGATTGCGGCGGCCAGCGACGAGTTGCAGGAGGGCGTCGCGGCCTTCAGGGAGAAACGACCGCCGGATTTCGGCGGCAGGGGAGAGTAAACGATGATCCGACATCTTGTGCACCTGCGGTTCCGCGGGGACGTGGACGCGGCGACGAAACAGGCGCTGTACGACCGGCTGGCCGGGCTGGCCGACCGGATCGACGGCATCGAGGATTTCCAACACCGGCAGAACGTCTCGGTCGAGACGCCGCTGGTGCGCGGTTTCCTCGACATGTTCTGGTTCGATTTCCGCGACGCGGAGGTGCGTGACGCCTACCTTGTCGACGAGGTGCATCAGGCCATCGGCGCCGATATCGTTGCCTGCGTCGAGGGTGGCGCGGAGGGTGTCTTCGTTTGCGATATCGAGCTCTGACGCGCCCCTTGTCGGGGGCGGTCAGGCGTAGATCATCAGCCGGTTCACCCCGCGCTGCACGGTTTCGCCGCGCTGGTTCGTCACGTCGAAGTCCAGAGTGGCGACCGCGCGCTTTCCGTCAGAGGTGGCGCGCAGGCCGGTGACGGTGATCGTCGCGGCGATGCTGTCCCCGGCGAGGACCGGGGCGGAAAAGCTCCAGTCCCAGCCGAGCGAGGCCAGCGCCGCGAACTGCGCCGGAGCCTGGTTTTTCAGCCCATCGACCAGAGACAGTACCAACAGCCCGTGTGCCACCCGGTCGCGGAACCCGTGGCGCAGGGCGGCGTCGCGGTCCATGTGGATCTTGAACCGGTCGCCGGTCATGGCGGCGAAGGCGTCGATCAGCGCAGGTGTCACCGTGCATTGCCCGGTTTCGATCACGTCGCCGGTCCGGAGGTCGGCCAGGCCATACTGGCCCGGCCCGAGTGTCCTGCCGCTCATGGTGTGGGGGCGTCTTCTCGCAGCAGTCCCTTGGCTTTCAGGTCCGCCCAGAACGCATCGGGGATCGGGTGGCTGAACCACGCGAGGTTCTGCTGCAACTGCTCCACCGTCCGCGTGCCCGCCATGAAGGTCGGCACCGCGGGGTGCGCCACGACGAACTGCAGCGCGGCGGCGGGCAGGGGCACGTCGTAGTCTGCGCAGACCGCCTCGATCCGGCGGACGCGATCCATGATCTCTGCCGGGGCGGGGGCGTAGTTGTACTTTGCGCCCTCCTTCGCCCCGGTGGCGAGGATGCCGGAGTTGAAGCCGCCGCCGACCACGACTGCCGCACCGCGTTCCTCGCAGAGCGGCAGGAATTCGTTGAGCGATTCCTGTTCCAGCAGGGTGTAGCGCCCGGCCAGCAGGAAGCAGTCGAAGTCGCGCTGTTGCAGGGCGGCGTGGCAGACTTCCCACTCGTTGACGCCGACACCGATTGCCTTGACCACACCCTGGTCGCGCAGCTCCGACAGAGCCTTCCACGCGCCATCCATCGCCTGCCGGAACACTTCCGGCTGCTCGGTCCCGCGGGTGAAGACGTCGATGTCGTGGATGAAGCAGATGTCCATCCGTTCGAGGTTCAGCCGCTGCAGGCTGTCCTCGAAGCTGCGCATGGTGCCGTCGTAGCTGTAGTCGAAGTGCATCGTGAAGCGCCCGGCGTTGGTCCATGGCGCGTAGTCGATGTCGGCCTTCCGCGCCGGTTTCAGGATGCGCCCGACCTTCGAGGACAGCACGAAATCGTCGCGGTCCTTCCAGCGCAGCCCGTGGCCGGTGCGCAGTTCGGCCAGCCCGTGGCCGTACATCGGCGCGGTGTCGAAGTAGCGCACGCCCTGATCCCACGCCTCCCGGATCATCGCGTCCGAGGTGTCCTCGTCGATCTCGCGAAAGATGTTGCCGATCGGGGCAGTGCCGAATCCGAAGGGGGTCACCTCCAGATCGACGCGTCCGAATTTCACCTTCTCATCGGGTTTCATGCCGTCCTCCCATAAGTAACTGCATGGTTATATAGCGCAGATCGGCGGCGGCAAATCAACCCTCATGAGGGACTTGACCAAACTGCCGCGCCTGCCTAAAAGTAACCATCTAGTTACTGCGGGAGGCGAGATGTTTCTGACAGAGATGCACGTTCAGGTGCGCGACATGACCCGGCAATTTGCGCAGGACGTCATTCGCCCCGCGGCGGAGGCGCTGGACGACGAGGAACGCTTTCCCGGCGAGATCTACGACCAGATGGCGGAGCTCGGCCTGTTCGGCATCAGCGTGCCGGAAGAGATGGGCGGACCGGGATTCGACACGGTGACCTATGCGCTGGTGATGGAGGAGTTGTCGCGCGGCTATGCCAGCGTCGCCGATCAATGCGGGCTGGTGGAGCTGCTTTCTACGCTGCTGGTACAGCACGGCACCGATGCGCAGCGCGCCCGGTGGCTGGCGCCGCTTCTGACGGCGCAGAAGCGGGGCGCCTACTGCATCACCGAAGCCGAGGCGGGGACCGACGTGTCCGGCATCCGATCGACCGCCGTGAAGGACGGCGACGGCTGGGTGCTGAACGGCGGCAAGATCTGGATCCACAACGCGCCGGTGGCGGACGTGGGCTTTGTCCTCGCGCGGACCGATCCGGAGGCCGGGCACCGCGGCATGTCGATCTTCATCGTCGACCTGCATGCCGAGGGCGTGTCGCGCGGGCCGAAGGAACACAAGATGGGCCAGCGCGCCAGCCAGGTGGGCGCGCTGAACTTCGACAACGTCCGGCTGCCGGCAGAGGCCCTGCTGGGCGTCGAGGGACGCGGGTTTCACATGATGATGAGCGTGCTCGACAAGGGCCGCGTGGGGATTGCCGCGCTGGCCGTGGGGATCGGTCAGGCGGGGCTCGAGGCGGCGGTGGACTACGCCGCGCAGCGCAAGCAGTTCAAGAAGGCCATCGCGGAGTTCCAGGGGGTCCAGTGGCTTCTGGCGGACATCGCAAAGGACGTGGAGGCGGCGCGCCTTCTCGTGCTGAACGCCGCCTACAAGATCGACACAGGTGCGGATGCCACGCGCTATTGTTCGATGGCGAAGTGCTTTGCCGGGGACATGGCCGTGGCGCGCACGGCGGATGCGGTGCAGGTCTTCGGCGGCTCGGGCTACATCCGCGGGTTCGAGGTGGAGCGGCTGTATCGCGACGCCAAGATCACGCAGATCTACGAGGGCACGAACCAGATCCAGCGGATGATCATCGCCCGCGAACTGCTGGCGAAGGGGGCCGCGGCATGAGCGGACAGGTCGCGCTGATCACCGGGTCGAGCCGGGGCATCGGGCTGGCCGCCGCGGTGGCGCTGGCGCGCGAGGGGTTTGCCATCGCGCTCAACGGCCCTTTCGACGACGACGAGTTGCAGACCGCCGTCAGGACGGTGCAGGCGGAGGGCATACCAATCGTGGCCGCGCCCTTCGACGTCGCCGACCTCGACGCGCATGGTGCGGCGCTGGACCGGGTGGAGGCGGCGCTCGGCCCGCTGACGACGCTGGTCAACAACGCCGGGGTGGGCGTGATGCAGCGGGGCGATCCGCTGGACGTCACCGAGGACAGCTACGACCGCTGCCTTGCGATCAACGCCAAGGCGCCGTTCTTCCTGACCGCGGCCTTTGCCCGGCGTCTTCTGGCGCGCGACCGCGATCCGGCGCTGTTTCACGCGGTGGTCAACGTCACCTCGTCCAACGCCGTCGCGGTGGCGGAGCCGCGGGCGGAATACTGCGTCTCGAAAGCCGCCGCCGCCATGTCGTCGAAGGTCTGGGCGGTGCGGCTGGGGCGCGAGAACATCGCGGTCTACGACGTGCAGCCCGGCCTCATCGCCACGGAAATGACTGCCCCCGTGATCGCGCAGTACGAAGCGCGCGCGCAGGCGGGCCTGACCCTCTTTCCGCGCGTCGGCCAGCCCGGGGACATGGGCGGGATCATCGCCGCGCTCGCCAGCGGCAAGCTGCCGTACACCACCGGACAGGCGATCTCGGCCGATGCCGGGATGCTGGTGCCGCGCTTCTGAAGGACCACACCCATGAAGATCGCCTTGCCCGACGAGACCGGCGCGCTTGAGGACTACCGCCTGACCGGCACGCCGATGCCCGAGACCCCGCTGCCCGCCAACCCGGCGCGCGTGGTCTATTCCGCCGCCCACGTGGTGGCCGATCCGTTCACCGCCAGCGACCCCTCCGGTCTGGCGGCGGTGGACTGGGCGGCAACGATGCGCTTTCGCCACCACCTGCACGGGCTGGGCTTGGGCATTGCCGAGGCGATGGACACCGCGCAGCGGGGCATGGGCCTCGACTGGCCCGGCGCGCTGGAGCTGATCCGCCGCACGCGGGCCGAGCTGCCCGAGGCGCTGGTCGCCAACGGCTGCGGGACCGATCACCTCGACCCGTCCGGGGCGCGGGGCCTCGACGACGTGAAGCGCGCCTACATGGAGCAGCTCGGTGCGATCCAGGCGCTGGACGCCCGCGTGATCCTGATGGCGAGCCGCGCCATGGCGCGTGTCGCCCGCGGCCCCGACGATTACATCCGGCTTTATACGGAGCTTCTGTCGGCCTGCGATCACCCGGCTATCCTGCACTGGCTGGGCGACATGTTCGATCCGCAGCTTGCCGGTTACTGGGGCAGTGACCGGTTCGAGGACGCGCTGGAGACGGTCGTCGCGATCATCGAGGCGAACGCCGCCAAGGTCGACGGGATCAAGATCTCGCTTCTGGACAAGGAGAAGGAGGTCGTCCTGCGCCGCCGCCTGCCATCGGGCGTGCGGATGTATACCGGCGACGACTTCAACTATCCCGAACTGATCGAAGGCGACGGGCAGGGGTTCTCGCACGCGCTGCTCGGGATCTTCGACCCGCTGGCCCCCGCGGCGGCGCATGCGATAAACCTTCTGGGGCAGGGGGACGCGGCGGGCTTCCGGGCCACGCTGGACCCGACCGTGCCGCTGGCGCGGCTGATCTTCCGCGCGCCGACGCGGTACTACAAGACCGGCGTGGTCTTCCTTGGGTGGCTGAACGGCTTCCAGGATCACTTCGTCATGCTGAACGGCGCGCAGGCGATGCGCCCCCTGCCGTATTTCACCGAAGTCTTCCGGCAGGCCGACCGCTGCGGGCTGCTGCGCGACCCGGACATGGCGGTGACCCGCATGAAGCGCCTGCTGGCGGTCTACGGCGTGGCGTGATGCGGGATTTCTCGCGCGACACCTCGGCGCTGGCGCTGAACACGGCGACGCTGGGCCACATCCTCGACGGCCATGGCGCGGGCTGGTCGCCCGAGCAGGTGACCGACGCCTGCGCCGAACGCGGTTTTGGCGGCATCGTCTTCTGGCGGCGCGAGATCAGTGGCGATGCAGTGCGGATCGGGGAACGGGTCCGCGCCGCCGGGATGCAGGTGGCGGGGCTGTGCCGCACGCCGTACCTGACCGGGCGGGACGCGGGCAGCGACGACGAGGTGACGGCCTCCATCGACATGGCGGCGGGGCTGGGCGCCCCGGTGCTGACCATCGTGACCGGCGGAACGGAGCCGGGGACAAAGGGGCTGGAGGACAGCCGCAGGCGGTTGGCCGAACGCATCGCCCGCCATGCCGACCATGCCGCCGCCTGCAATGTGCGGCTTGCGCTGGAACCGCTGAACCCGATGTTCGGTGGCAACCGCACCTGCGTGTTCACGGTCAGGGATGCGCTGGAGGTCTGTCGGGCGCTCGACCTGCCGCATGTCGGCATCGCCGTCGATGTCTACCACGTCTGGTGGGACCGGACGCTGCCGGAGGTCCTGCCCGGGGCGGCGGGGAAGATCTTCGGCTACCACCTTTGCGACTGGCTGGAGGACACCCGCCACATGCTGCTGGATCGCGGGATGATGGGGGACGGGGTCGCCGATCTGAAGCCGCTGCGGCGGATGGTCGAGGCGGCGGGCTATGACGGGTTCTGCGAGGTCGAGGTGTTCTCGGTCGACAACTGGTGGAAGCGCCCGCCCGCTGAGGTTCTGGACGTTATCGTCGACCGTTTCCGGACCGTCTGCTGACGGGGATATGCCGGGGGCGGTCCGATCCGTCTCCCGGCGATCCGTGGATCAGCCCTTGCGCAGGTCGTCCAGCAGCTTGCGGGCTTCGGCCTCCGTCACGCGGCCATGGGCGCGCAGGCCCGCCGCGACGGACTCGATCTCGTCGCCCTCCGCACCGGCGGCGATGGCCACGTTCTGCGCGTGCAGCGCCATGTGACCCTTCTGGATGCCGTCCGTCGCCAGCGCCCGCAGCGCGCCGAAGTTCTGCGCCAGCCCGACGGCAGCGGTGATGCGCGCCAGCTTCTCGGCACTGTCGGCGCCGAGGACCTTCAGGCAGAGCTGTGCCACCGGGTGCACGCGGGTCGCGCCCCCGACGATGCCCAGCGACAGCGGCAGCTCGATGGTCCCGGCCAGATCGCCCTCGGCGGTCTTCTCCCAATGGGTGAGCGGGCCGTACTGCCCGCACTGCGCGGCATAGGCATGGGCGCCGGATTCGATGGCGCGGGTGTCGTTGCCGGTGGCCAGCACCACGGCAGAGATGCCGTTCATGATGCCCTTGTTGTGGGTCGTCGCGCGGTAGGGATCGGCTTCCGCGAACTCGGCCCCCAAGAGCATCGCCTCCACCACCTCCGGGCCGCCGATCTGGTCGGCGGGCCAGACGGCGCGGGCGCGGGTCAGACGGCGGTCGGCAAGGTTCGACAGGATGCGCAGCAGGGGCCGCGCGCCCGTCCAGCCGGCCAGCATGGGCGCCACCCGTTCGGCCATGGAGTTGACCGCGTTGGCGCCCATCGCGTCCAGCGTGTCGACCACCAGATGCACGATCACCATCGTGCCGGAGCGCGCCTCCACCAGCCGCACGTCGACCTCGCGCAGGCCGCCGCCGAGCGAGGTGAGCTGCGGGTCGACCTCGTCGCAGATGGCACGGATCTCGTCGGTGCGGCCGAGGATCTGCGCGCGGGCGTTGCGAGGATCGCTCAGGCCGCAAAGCTGAACCTGCGCGATGGTCAGCGAACCGGAGTAGGAGGTGAAGAACCCGCCGGTGTCCCGGCAGCGCTTCGCCGAATTGCAGACCGCCGCGATGACGGAGCTTTCCTCGGTCGCCATGGGCACGAGCATCTCTTCCCCGTCGACGATCATGTTGGTGGCGAGCCCGAGCGGCACCGGCATCACCCCGATGGCGTTCTCGATCAGCCGGTCGACGAGGCCGCCTTCGATAGGGCCCAGGTTGTCGAAAAGCTGCAGCGCCTCGGCATTGCCGCCAAGCCGTTCGGCGAGGATGCCGATGCGCTCTTCGCGGCTGGCCTGAGCGAAACCGGGCAGGCGGGACGTGTGGTCTGTCATGGGAGTCTCCTGCGAGGGAAAGGCGGGGTCAGCCGCGAATGAGATAGCCGCCGTCCACGGGGATCGCCGCCCCCGTGATGAAACGAGCCGCCGGCGAGGCGAGGAAAAGCACCGTGCCGGCCATTTCCTCCGGCAGGCCCCAGCGACCCAGCGGCGTGCGGGAGGTGACGCGGGCGTCGAGCCCGGGCATGTCCTTGCGGGCCTGCCGGGTCAGCGGCGTGTCGATCCAGCCCGGCAGGATGGTGTTGGCGCGGATGCCTTCCGACGCCCAGGACACGGCGAGGCTGCGGGTGAACTGCACCACCCCGCCCTTGGCAGCGGCATAGGCGCTGGTGGCCTCGTTCGCGAGCACGGACATCATGGAACCCACGGTCACGATGCAGCCGTCGCCGCTTTCCTTCAGCAGGGGATAGAGCGCGCGGCAGGTCAGGAAGACCGAGGTCAGGTTGGTGTCGATCACCGCTTCCCAGTCGTCGAGGGTCAGGTCCTCGGGCCGCATCCGGCGGTTGGTCCCGGCAGCGCAGACAAGCGTGTCGAAGCCGCCCAGAAGCTCGGTCACGGCCATTTCAAGCCGCGCCGCGTCGTCTTCGGAACCGGCATCCCCGGCGACGAAATGCACCGTGCCGTGGGGCGTCAGGGCAGCGAGGGCCTCGGCACCGCGCGCCTCTGACCGGCCGGTGATGATCACTTCCACACCGGCCTCGAGAAAGGCCCGCGCGATGGCGAGGCCGATGCCGCTGGTGCCGCCGGTCACGACGGCACGGCGGCCTTTCAGGTCGAACAGGTCTGACATGGATGTCCTCAGTTACCGAGCGCCGCGGGCAGCCACAGCACAAGCGAGGGGAACAGGATGCAGAGCATCAGCCCGAAGATCTGGATCAGCACGAAGGGCACGATGCCGCGGTAGATCTGGCCGATGCTCAGTTCCGGCGGCGCGATGCCCCTCAGGTAGAACAGTGCGTATCCGAAAGGGGGCGTCAGGAACGATGTCTGGAGGTTGACCGCCACGAGCACCGCGAACCACGTCAGGGTGATGCCGGAGTTGCCCAGCCCGAAATCCAGCCCCGCGATGATCGGCGCAAAGAGCGGCAGCACCACGTAGGAGATCTCGATCCATTCGAGGAAGAAGCCCAGCACGAAGATCAGCGCCATGATGAGGAACAGGGTCTGGTAGGGACCGGAAGCGATGGCCATCACCGCGTCCTCGATCATGTAGTCGCCGCCCACGCGCTTGAAGATCGCCGAGAAGACGGTGGCGCCGATGGCGACCGACAGGATCATGGCGCTGGTGAGCGCGGTCTCCTGCACGCATTCCACAAGGTTCTTTCGGGTGAGTTGCCCCATGAACGCGGCGAGCAGCGTGGCCCCCAGCGCACCGATGGCGGCGGCTTCGGTCGGGGTGGCGACACCCGCGACGATGGACCCAAGCACGCCGAGGATCAGCAGGACCGGCGCCACGAGGTGCTTGGCCAGCGTGACGATCAGTTCGCCGATCGGGGTGGCCTCGGACTTCGGTGCCGGGGGCGCCTTCGACGGGTCGAGCCAGGTGGTCACGAGAATGTAGGCGGCATAGAGCCCGCCCAGCACGACGCCCGGGATCACCGCCCCCATGAACAGGTCACCGATGGAGATCGACAGGATGTCGCCCACGAGGACCAGCATGATGGAGGGCGGGATGAGGATGCCCAGCGTCCCGGCGGAACAGATCGTCCCGGCGGCCAGCGACATGGAGTAGTTCTGCTTGATCATCACCGGCAGCGCCATCAGGCCCAGCATGACGACGGAGGCCCCGATGATCCCGGTGGAGGCCGCCATGACGACGCCCACGATGGTCACCGACAGGGCAAGCCCGCCCGGCCTTTGTGCGAACATCTTTTCCAGCGACAGCAGGAGGTTCTTGGCGATGTCGGATTTCTCCAGCATCAGGCCCATGAACACGAAGAGCGGCACCGCCAGCATCAGCCAGTTTGTGAGCGTGCCGGTGAAGATGCGTGACGAGACCGTGTTCAGGAACAAGAGCGGCACGTCGCCGATGAAGGTGAAGAGAATGCCGACACCCGCCAGCACAAAGGCGACCGGGTAGCCGGAGAAGATGCCGGCGATCAGCACCCCGACCATGGCAAGGGGAAGCGCATATTCAGCCATTCCGGTCCTCGTGTTCTGGGTGTTCTGCCGGTGCGGGCGAGAAGATGCGCCCGAGATGGATCAGGATGCGGCCGATCCCGGTGATCCCGAGAAAGACGAACCCGAGCGGCAGGAACGCCTTGATCAGGTAACGGTCGGTCAGCCCGCCGTAGTCGGAGCGTTCGCCGGTGTTGAAGGAAAACTCGACGAAGCTGAGGCTCAGCCAGCCGATGATGACGCAGAAGGGCAGCAGGAAGATCACGTCGCCCAAGAGGTCGAGCACCGCCCGGCCGCGCGTCGAGAGCTTGTCGTAGACAAGGTCCACCCGGACGTGCTGATCCCGTGCGAGGGCATAGGACATGCCCAGCATGATGATGATGGCCAGCAGATGCCATTGCAGCTCGGCAAGGCCGGTCAGGGTCAGCTCTGTGCCGAAGAGCGGCAGGTCGGTCTGCCACGTGGCGATCTGGCCCACGTGCATGAGCGATCCGATCACGGCCACGAGCACCAGCGCGATCATCGGCAGCAACAGCCACGCCGCGGCGCGTCCTGGCCATGCGCCCGTTTGCACGAGCGCATGGCCGACGCGCTCCAGTCTGGAACGCGAAGTCATGGCAGGATCAGTCCGCTGCGGGGATCTGCTGCAGGTCGTTCCAGACCTGTGCCTTGGCCATGTAGTCCTGGATGGACTGGTACGCCTCGGCGACGATCGGGTCGGCGGCGGCTGCCTCTTCCAGAACTTCGGTGGAGGCTTCGCGCAGCGCGGCCAGAACCTCGTCCGGGAAGCGCTTGGTCTCGACGCCCATCGCGCGGAACTCCTCGATGATCTCGCCCTGCGGTTCCGGTGCGGCGGCCAGCGACCAGGTCACGGTCGCCTTGCAGGCGGTCAGGATCTGCTCCTGCACTTCCTCGCCGAAGCCGTTCCAGACGTCCATGTTGACGATCAGGGAGTTCCAGCTTGCCGGCTGGTGCCAGCCCGGGAAGTAGTAGTACTTCGCGATCTCGGCAAAGCCGAGCGACTTGTCCACCACGGGCAGCGAGAACTCGGTCGCGTCGATGCGGCCGCGCTCGAGCGCGACGTAAAGCTCGCCGCCGGGGATCAGCTGGGTCGATGCGCCCAGCTTGTTCAGCACCTGGCCGCCCATGCCGGAAATCCGCATGCGAAGGCCCTGCAGGTCCTCGACGGTGTTGATCTCCTTGTTGAACCAGCCGCCCGGCTCGGGCGCGGTGACGTGGCAGGGCAGCAGTTTGACGTTCAGCGGCGTGTAGGCCTTCTGGACGATCTCCATGCCGCCGCCTTCCCACATCCAGCCGGTGAACAGGTCCGGGCCGGGGCCGAAGGGCATGGCGCCCGCCAGCGCGGCAACCGGGATCGTGCCGCCCCAATAGCCGATGAAGTCCCAGCCCGCCGGGATCGCGCCCGAGCTGACCTGGTTCAGCACTTCCAGCGCCGGGACGAGGTCGCCTGCACCGTGGACGCGCAGTTTCACCTCGCCATGCGTGGCAATGTCGATGTTCTTCGCCAGAACTTCCGCGCCCTCACCGAGGAACGGCATGTTCTTGGGGAAGGTGCTGGCTACGTCGAGCGTCTCGGCCTGCACGAAGCCGGCAGTGGAAATGGCGAGCGCTGCAGTCAGTGTCGCAACAGTTTTCAAGTCGTGTCCTCCCAAATGGGTCCGCCCGGTGTCTCCTCCCCGGGTCGGACAGATCTGATTCGCCCTCCGAAAAGGGCGCTGGCATCGCAGGTTTTCCTTGCCCCGCTTGACTTTGTCCGAGGCGCTCGGCAAACTGCGATCACAGATCAACGATAACCAAAGGGCGCCACGATGCAAGGCGATTCCGTCACCGGCCTCGACTCCATTTCAACGCCCCTCCAGCGCGACAGTCTTCAGCAACAGATCTACAACAGGCTCTTCAACGGGCTTGTGACAGGCGCCTACCTGCCGGGTGAGGTCATCTCTTCGCGGCGGATGGCGCAGCAGCTTGGGGTCAGCGCGATGCCGGTGCGCGAGGCGCTCACACGGCTCACCGCCGAAGGTGCGCTGGAACTGACAAGCAGCCGGACATTGCAGGTCCGCACGCTCACGCCGGAGAATTTCGACGAGGTCACCGCCATCCGCATCGCCAACGAAGGCATGGCCGCCGAACGCGCCGCGCGGCAGGTCACCGCGGGCGACATCGCCCGGGTGCGCGCCCTCCACAAGGAGCTGTCGCGCGCCGCGGAAGGGCAGGAGACCGACCGCTACCTTGCCGCCAACGCCGCCTTTCACGGCGGGATCTACCGCGCCGCGCACTGGCCGCTTCTGATGGACATCATCAAGCGGCTGTGGCTGGCGGTCGGCCCCTCGATCCGGGTCAGCGTGCCGGATCACCATCACATGGCGACCTCGATGACGTTTCACGACGCCGCGCTGACCGCGCTCGAAGCGCGCGATCCGGAGGGGCTCAGGACCGCCATCGTCGAGGACATCCGCACCGCGGCCATCGACATACGCGCCCGGCTTGAGGAAGAGGCCCGCCCGGCGCCGGGCCATCAGGGCGGCTGACGCCGTCCCGGCCATCGCGCCGAACATCACCACAGGGAGGACACCAACATCATGAGCATTCTCGGATCATTGACGCCTGCGAAGGGCCTGCGCGTCCTGATCACCGCCGGGGCAGGGGGCATCGGCCAGGCCATCGCCCGCGGCTTTGTCGAAACCGGCGCCCGCGTCCATATCTCGGACATCGACGAGGCGACGGTCAGTGCCGCGACCGGCGGCGCGATCACCGGCAGCGTGGCCAACGCCGCCGACGAGGCGCAGACCAAGGCGCTGTTCGAGGAGGCGCGCGAGCAGATGGGCGGCCTAGACGTGGTCATCGCCAATGCCGGTGTCGCCGGGCCGACCTCCCGCGTGGGAGAGATCAGCCAGGCCGACTGGGACGAATGCCTCGAGATCAACCTGCGCGGCGCCTACCTGGCCGCCCGCTTCGGCGAGGCCGAGCTGAAGGCCAACAAGGGCCTGTTCATCGCCATGGCCTCTGTCGCCGGGCGCCTGCCCTACGCCTTCCGCACACCTTATGCCGCGTCGAAGTGGGGCGTGATCGGCCTGGCCAAGAGCCTCGCCACCGAGATGGGCCCCGACGGCGTGCGCGCCAACGCGATCCTGCCCGGCATCGTGAAGGGACCGCGCATCGACAAGGTGATCCAGGCCCGCGCCGACCAGGTGGGCGTGTCCTTCGAGGAGATGCGCGAGCAGTACCTCGCCAAGGTTTCGCTCCGCCGGATGGTGACGGCGGAGGACATCGCGGCCATGTGTCTCTTCCTCGCCAGCCCGGGCGGCAGCAACGTCTCGGGGCAGGCGCTCAGCGTCTGCGGCAACGTGGAGACGCTGTGATGGCGGAGCCTTCGATCGCGATCGTCGGCAGCGGCCTGATCGGCTGCGCCTGGGCCGTGACCTTCGCCCGCGGCGGCTGCTCCGTCGCGATGTACGATGCGACGGAGGGGGTGGCCGCGGCAGCCCCCGACCGCATCCGCGCCATGGCCGAGGAGATGGCCGCAGCCGACCTGCTGATGGGAGAGACACCGGATGCGGTCGCTTCCCGCATCCGCGTGGCGACCGACCTTGCCGACGCGCTGAAGGGCGTGTCCCACGTGCAGGAAAACGTCCCGGAGAAGCTGGAGATCAAGCAGGCCGTGTGGGCCGAACTCGACCGGCTGGCGCCCGAGGATGCGGTGCTTGCCAGCTCCACCTCCGCGCTGCTGCCTTCCGCCTTCACCGAGGGGCTGGCCGGGCGGCACCGCTGCGTCGTGGCCCATCCGATCAACCCGCCCAGCCTGATCCCTGCGGTCGAGGTTGTCCCGGCGCCCTGGACCGATCCGGAGGTGGTCGAACGCACCGCGCAGCTCATGGAGCGGGTCGGGCAGAAGCCCATCCGCATGAAGCGCGAGGTCGACGGCTTCCTGATGAACCGCCTTCAGGGCGCGCTCCTGCAGGAGGCGTTTCGCCTTGTTGATCAGGGCATCGCCGCGCCGGAGGACGTGGACATCGGCATCCGCGAGGGGCTGGCGCCGCGGTGGGCTGTGGTGGGTCCATTCGAGACCATCGACCTGAACGCGCCCGGCGGCGTGCGCGACTACGTCGCCCGCTATGCCGGTATGTATACCAACATGGCGCCCAGCCAGCGCGAGCCTGCCGACTGGTCCGGTCCCGCGCTCGACCAGATCGACGCCGCCCGGCGCGCGTCCGTGCCGCTCGAAGATATCCCGAAGGCCCAAGCCCGGCGCGACAGCCGCCTGACGGCCCTTATGCAATTCCTGCGCGGCCAGAGCCGCGCCTGAGATTTCCCCGGAGGAGAACGGGCATGCCCAGAACCAGCAACAAGATCATCATCAGCTGCGCCGTCACCGGCGCGATCCATACCCCCTCGATGTCGCCGCATCTGCCGGTGACACCGCAGGAGATCATCACCGACAGCCTCGCCGCCGCCGAGGCGGGCGCGACGATTCTGCACCTGCACGCGCGCGACCCGGAAACCGGCAAGCCCACGCAGGACCCGGACGCCTTCCGCGCCTTCCTGCCGCAGCTCAAGCAGGCGACCGGCGCGGTGCTGAACCTGACCACCGGCGGCTCGCCCCACATGACCGTGGCCGAACGGATGCGCCCGGCGGCCGAGCTGAAGCCCGAGGTGGCGAGCCTGAACATGGGTTCGATGAACTTCGGCCTCTACCCGATGCTGAACCGCTTCACCGAGTTCAAGCACGAGTGGGAACGCCAGCACCTCGAGAACAGCCGCGACCTGGTGTTCAAGAACACCTTCGCGGACATCCAGCACATCCTCGAGGTCGGCAACGCCAATGGCACGCGCTTCGAATTCGAGTGCTACGACACTTCGCATCTCTACAACCTGGCGCATTTCGTGGACCGTGGGCTGGTGAAGGCGCCGTTCCTCGTCCAGACGGTCTTTGGCCTGCTGGGCGGCATCGGCGCGCACCCCGAGGATGTGGCGCACATGAAGCGCACCGCAGACCGGCTGTTCGGCGACGACTACGTGTGGTCGGTGCTGGGCGCGGGCCGCAACCAGATGAACGTCGCGGCGCAGGCTGCGGCACAGGGCGGCAACGTCCGCGTCGGGCTGGAGGATTCGCTCTGGATCTCGAAGGGCAAGCTGGCGGAAAGCAACGCCGACCAGGTGCGCAAGGCGCGGCTCCTGCTGGAAGGGCTGGGTCTGGAGGTCGCGACACCGGACGAGGCGCGCGGCATGCTGGACCTCAAGGGCGCCGACAATGTCGCGTTCTGAAGCCTTCCCGGTTGTCGTCACGGGCGGCAGCCGGGGCATCGGGGCGGCCACGGTCGCCCTGCTCGCAGGACGCGGCCATCCGGTCGTGTTCTCCTACGCCTCCAACGACGCTGCCGCTCGGGCGCTGTGCGACCGTGTAGCGGAGGAGGGCGGTCACGCCGTCGCCTGCAAGGGCGATGCGGCGGCCGAGGGCGCGGTTGCCGCGCTCTTCGCCACCTGCGTCGACCGCTTCGGCGCGCCCGGCGGCGTCTTTGCCAACGCCGGCATCACCGGCCCGGCCTGCGGTCTGGGCGACCTCTCCGCCGACGATCTGCGCCGGGTGCTGGATGTGAACGTCGCGGGCACCTTCCTGACAGCGCAGGCGGCCCTGCGCACCATGCCCGACGGCGGCGCCATCGTCCTGATGTCGAGCCGCGCGGGCCGGTTGGGCGGCGCGGGCGAATGGCTGCATTACGCCGCCAGCAAGGGCGCCATCGACACGCTCTGCGTCGGGCTCGCGCAGGAGGCCGGACCGAAGGGCTTCCGCGTGAACGCCGTGGCGCCCGGCCTGATCGAGACGGAGATCCACGCCGCCGCAGGCCGGGGCGACCGGCTGAAGACCGCCGGAACTGCCGTGCCGCTGGGCCGGACCGGCACGGCGGAGGAGGTCGCGCGCACAGTGGTCTGGCTTATGTCCGACGACGCCTCCTATATCTCCGGAACGATTGTAGACATCAGCGGCGGGCGCTGAGCGGCTGTCTTGACAACGGGGTGGCAAATTGCCACCTTTAGGTGCAGGAGGTGCCCCATGGCCAGATCCGTGAAATTCGCAGACGAAACGCTGGTGGAAGACGCCCGCGTCGAATCCGAACTGCAAAGCCGCTCGCTGGCCGGCCAGATCACCCATTGGGCCCGCATCGGCCGCGCCATCGAACGCTCCGGAACCTTCGATCACGCGCGTTTGTCGCGGGTCCTGGCCGGAGAGGCGGAGACCTCGACCCTCACCGCCGAGGAAAAGGCCGTCTGGACCGAACGCTTCCTTGCGCGGATGGACGCGCCCGGCCCCGGGGAAGAGGCGCACTTCGACGCGCTGCGCAACACCGGCGGGGCCGTGGGCCTTGATGCATCGGGCACCATTGTCCGGGCGGAACCGTCGCCCGGCGAATGACCCCAACGATGATCCTGCTGGCCGGCCCCAACGGGGCGGGCAAGTCGACCCTCTACCAGACCCGCGTGGCGCCGGCCTTCGCGGGTCCCTTCGTCAATGCCGACCTGATCCAGCGCGACGAACTGCGCGATCCCGGCCCCGAGGCCTCCTACGAAGCCGCCCGCATCGCCGACACCCGGCGGGCCGAGATCATCGCCCGGGGTGGTGACCTCGTGACCGAGACGGTGTTTTCCCATCCCTCCAAGCTCGACCTCCTGCGGGATGCGCAGGCGCGGGGATATGACGTCTGGGTGATGCACGTGGGCGTCGACAGCGCCGACCTCTCCGTCGCGCGCGTGGCCTTCCGCGTGGAACAGGGCGGTCACTGCGTGCCGGAGGACAAGATCCGCGCCCGCTACGACCGGTCGGCGCCGCTGATCCGCGAGGCCGTGCGCATGGCCGACACCGGGCTGGTCTACGACAACTCGGTGGCCGGGCAGCCGCCGAAGCTGGTCCTGACCTTCCGGCGCGGCGCGCTGGAGACCGTGCGCCCGAACCCTCCGAGCTGGATTCGCGGGACCTATGCGGCGGACCTGACGAGGTGCTAGTGCGGGTTTTCAACGGTTTGCGGACGTCCGCATTCCCTGCGGTCCACCTCGAACGCACGATGCCCCGTTCGCTGGCACCGGTTAGCGTCCGGACGATGCAGGGGACGCGCGTGGTATTTGCGACACAGAAATCCCGGCAATCCTTTCGCATCTTTAACTGATTAAATCACTCGGATAAGAGACAGCTACTTGCTGCGCCATCCAGATTTCCGTGTCCAGACAGCTTCGCAGCGTCAAAAAATCACGAACCTGAGGGACATTGGAAATGCGCAGTCTGAGACAGCGGCCCGCTGCGGCCGCCCGAACTTCCGTGGGGCAAAGAAACCTGATGGTCGGGACCTCCCTGACCGCCGCCTGCCTGGCCGGTTTCGCCTATGCCCAGGACACCGCCGCTGACGGAGCCACGATCGTCCTGCCGACGCTCGAGGTGGAGACGACGGCAGAGCCGGCACCGGCTCCGGCCCGTGTGGCGCCCGCACCGCGCCGTACCGCTTCGGCCCCGCGCCGCGCACCCGCGCCGCAGGTCTGCACGCCGGAACTGGCGGGCACCCCGGTCTGTGCCGAGCAGGAGGCCGCAGAAGCTGCCGCTGCACAGGCAGCCGCCGAAGCCGCGGCCGCAGCAGAGGCCGCACGTCAGGCCACCGCAGGCACCAACCCGAACGCCGACCCAGACGCGCCGTTCCGCGCCGTGACCAGCGCGAACTCCAAGCTCAGGGGCGAGATCGCGGACATGCCGCGCACCGTGACAGCCGTCACGAAAGAGGTGCTGGAAACCACCAACACCACCTCCGTCCGGCAACTGGCGCGCAACACGCCGGGATGAGCCTCGGCTTCGGCGAGGGCGGCAATGCCTTTGGCGACAACATCTACATCCGCGGCTTCAAGGCGAACAACGACGTGTACGTCGACGGCGTGCGCGATCCAGGCACCTCGGTCCGTGAGACCTTCGACACCGAGCAGGTCGAGATCATGAAAGGCCCGTCCGGGTCGGTCGGCGGGCGGGGCGCCACGGGCGGCACCATCAACCTGACCACGAAGCAGCCGCAGGACGTGGACTTCCAGCACTACTCGTTCGAGGCGACCAGCGCGGGCACCGTGCGGGCGACGGCGGACATCAACCTTGCCACCAACGACCGTCTGCAACTGCGGTTCAACACCATGCTGCAGGAAGGCTGGGTGGCCGGGCGCGACGACGTGCGTGACGACCGGCAGGGGGCGGCAGTGGCGCTGCGCTACAAGCTGACCGACGACGTGACGGTGGATGCGTCCTACTCCTTCACCCGCTTCGACCAGACACCGGACTGGGGTGTGCCCTTCACCACCGGACGTCCGGACGGCAAGACCGGCCCGGTGACGGAGTTCGGTGTCGACCGGGACACCTTCTACGGCATCGCGGATCGCGATTACCAGGAAGCCACCCGCCACGTCGCGACAGGGCGCGTGACCTGGGACATGGGCAACGGGTTGACGCTGACCAACACTCTGCGGGCCTCGGAGACGATCAACGACTACATCCTGACCGCACCGTCGAGCACGACGGAAAACGGGTCGAACGATCCGTCCGACTGGACGACCGGGATCAGCGACAAGTCGCGTTACCAGGTGACGGACGTGATCTCGAACACCACCGAAGTGACGGGCGAGGCCGGATGGTTCGGAGTGGGGCACAACTTCGTCGCCGGCGTGATGGTGCAGAAGGAGGAGGTGATGGCCGACCGCTACCCCGGCTCCACCGAAGACTTCCCGGGGGGCGGACGCGGATGCACGGTCGACGTCGAGGACCCGGACACCTCACCATGCTGGGACGGCAACATGCCGTCGCGCAACCACGACAAGACCGTCACCGAGGTTCAGACCTTGTCGGCCTACTTCGTCGACCGGATCGAGTTCTCGCCGCAGTGGGCGCTGGATGCGGGCGTGCGTGTGGACTCCTATGACATCGAGCGGACCAGTTCCGGCTCGACGCTCAGCCGGAACGACGTGATGTGGAACGGCAACCTCGGCCTGACCTACAAGCCGACCGAGGCGCTGACGCTGTACGGCAGCGCGGCCACGTCCACCACCCCGATGGGGGCAGAGGTCGCCGCGGGCGGCGGGTTCTACGGCGGTCTCGACACCGGCGGCGAAACGCTGAAGCCGGAACGCAACATCGCCTACGAGCTTGGCGCGAAATACGAGCTCATGGACGATCTGCTTCTGACGGCGGCGCTGTTCCAGACCACCAAGCAGAACGCGCGCGAGGACGTTGGTCCGCGCGGGTCCGCGGTCACGCAGGACACGCTTGAATACCGCCTGCGCGGGATCGAGCTGGGCGTTGCGGGCAAGGTCGACCGGTTCGGCCTGTACGGTGGCGCGGTGTTCATGGAGAGCGAAATCCTCGACTCCGCGGACTCCAGCGTCGTCGGCAAGGAACTGGCCACCATCGCGCACCAGCAGTTCAACCTGCTGACCACCTACGATGTCACCGACAGGCTGATGCTGGGCGTGCAGTCGAACTGGAAGGGCGAGGTCAAGCTGGGCTCCCTGGCGCCCAACGACAACCGGCTTCCGTCCTACTGGTCGTTCGACCTTGTCGGCTCCTACGACATCAACGACCGGATGGACGTGCGGTTCGGCGTGAAGAACGCGGGCGACGAGGTCTACTACGACACCGCCTACCGTTCGGGTGAACCCTTCACCTACGTCGCCCCCGGGCGCGAGGCATGGGTCGCCATCGACATGAAGTTCTGAGGCACGGGACTTTCACCGGCGGGGGCGGCGTTTGCGCCGTCCCCGCCACTCATCGGGGCCATTCATCGAAGAGGACGACATGCTCATCACCATCCCCGAGCTCTTCGCCAAGGACGAGGTGCAGGCGATCCGGGCAGAGCTGGACGCCGCCGACTGGCAGGACGGGCGCGCCTCTGCCGGGGCACAGTCGCAGGGCGTGAAGCGCAACCGCCAGCTCGACCCTCGGTCGCAGGCGGGGCAGGCCATCGGCCAGCGCATCATGGAGCGGCTGCACCAGACGCCGCTGTTCCTGTCCGCCGCGCTGCCGCTGCGCATCCTGCCACCGATGTTCAACCGCTACGAAAGCGGCGAGACCTTCGGCGTGCATGTCGACAACGCCATCCGGGTGAACCCCTTCAGCGGCGAGCGGCTGCGCACCGACCTGTCGATGACGATCTTCTTCTCGGAACCGGAGGAATACGAGGGCGGCGAACTGATCGTCGAGGACCACTACGGCACGCAGGAGGTGAAGCTGCCTGCGGGCGACATGGTGCTCTATCCCTCGACCTCTCTGCACGAGGTGACGCCGGTGACAAAGGGCGCGCGGGTGTCGTCCTTCTTCTGGCTGCAAAGCATGGTCCGCTCGAACGAGCAGCGCACGATCCTCTTCGATATGGACCAGGCGATCCAGGCGCTGGCCGGGCGGGTCGGTGTCGATGACCCGGAGGTCGTCACCCTGACCGGCATCTACCACAACATGATCCGCCAATGGACGGACGTCTGACCATGGATTTTCTGAACATACCGTATGTATACGCTCTGCGTGCAGAGCTGCTTGCCTGGCTGTCGGAGGCCGGTCAGGACCACATGTCGCCGGTCGGCATGTACCTTGCCGCCGACATCGTCGTGAAATCGGTGATGGTGGCGCTGGCCGTGGCCTCGGTACTGGTCTGGGCGATCTTCCTGGCCCGGGTCGTGCTGCTGATGCTGGCGCGGCGGCGGCTGGCGCGGAACTACCGCGCGCTCGACCGGGCCGGAACGCTTGAAACCGCCGCAGCGCGGTTCCGCAAGCGGCGCGGCGTCATGGGCGCCATGGTCCGGGCGGCTCTGGCAGAACGTCAGCGCTCAGGCAATGCGCCCGGTGCCGGCATCAAGGAACGGGCCGAAAGCGCGCTGTCGCGGGTCGAGGTCGGAGCGGCGCGCAGCCAGCAGCGCGGCTCGGCCCTCCTGGCGATCACCGGCTCCACCGCGCCTTTCATCGGCCTCTTCGGGACGGTCTGGGGGATCATGAACAGCTTCATCTCGATCGCCGAGACCAACACGACGAACCTGGCCGTCGTCGCCCCCGGCATCGCAGAGGCACTGCTGGCCACGGCCATCGGCCTTGTCGCGGCAATACCCGCCGTGATCTTCTACAACCTGCTGGCGCGGATGCTGGGCGGGTACAAGGTCATGCTGGGCGATGCCTCGGCGCTGGTGCAGCGGACCCTGTCCCGCGATCTGGATCTGGCCATGCGGCCAAGGATGGCGCGGCCCGAGACCTTCGGCGACGTGGCGCAGCATCAGGCGGCGGAGTGATCCGATGGGGGCAAGGCTTTCGGGTGGCGATGACGATGACATGGCGGAAAACGCCGACATCAACATCACGCCCTTCATCGACGTCATGCTGGTGTTGCTGATCATCTTCATGGTGGCGGCGCCGCTGTCGACCGTGGACATTCCGGTTGAACTGCCGGTCGCCGTGGCGGAAGCGCCGCAGCGCCCGTCCGAGCCGGTGTTCATCACCCTGAAGGAAGACCTGTCGCTTGCCGTGGGCGAGGTGGAAACCACGCTCGACGCGCTGGTGATGGAGATCGGCATCGCCACCATGCTGAACCGCGACGAGCGGCTCTATATCCGCGCCGACAAGGCGGTGCCCTACGGAGAGCTGATCCGCGTGATGAACGTGCTGCGCGCCGACGGATACCTGAAGGTCGGGCTGGTGGGTCTGGACGAGGCCGCGGCGCCCGAGGGGACAGAGGCCGGCGGCGCAGGGGAGGCCGTGGAATGAGCCTAGCCTACCGCGGGGCGGCGGGCCTTCTGCCGATGGTGGTGGCGGGCGTGGCGGTCAGCCTGGCCGTGCATGTCGCCTTGCCCGCGAGCCTCCTGGCCCGCGCGCCGGAGCCGGAGCCAGAGGTGCGGCGCGAGGACACCGGCGTGCAGGGCGCGATCATGTTCGACCTCTCCGACATCATCGCCGCCCCCTCCGACGCGGGCGAGGACAGCACCGCCGTCGAGGAAGCGGTTGAAGCCCCGACCGTCACGGAATCGCCCGAGGCCGTCCATGCGGCGCGCGCGGCGGACGAGCCGATCCTCAACCAGACGCCCTACGAGGTGCAGGACGAGGAGCTGAAATTCGGCATCGCCACGCCCGAGCCGGAGCAGGAAACCGAAGAGATCGCCGAAGAGGTCGCGCAGGAGTTCGAGGAAGAGCAGATCGACCAGGCCAGCCAGACCGGCGCGGTAGAGGCGGAGGCGTCGGAGGCCTCCGTCTCCGGCGTCGATGCGGAGGCGCAGGCCGAAACCGCGCAGGCCGAGAGCGAGGGCCTGACTGCCGAACAGATGGCCGAGATCACCGAATGGCAGAAAGCCGTCGTGCTGCGCATCGCCAAGGCCAAGGCCTACCCGCCGTCCGCGCGCAAGAAGGGGCTGGAAGGCGAGGTGCGCGTGAAGTTCACCATCGACCGCTACGGCGCCGTGACCGCGCGGGAGGTGGAGCAGTCGTCCGGGGCGGCCGTGCTGGACGAAGCGGCGCTCGAGGTCTTCGACAAGCTCGACCGGCTGCCGACGCCGCCGAACCACCTGACGGGCGACAGCTTCACGCTGGTCATCCCTCTGAACTACACGATCCGGAAAGGGTAGGGGGCTGGACGCAGGCGGGGGAGATGTCCTCCAGCGTCCGGCATCCCGCCAGCGCCATGGTCACTTCAAGCTCATCCCTCAAAAGGCGCAGCACATGGCTGACCCCCAGCGCGCCCGCCACGGCCAGACCGTGACACACCGGGCGGCCGATCAGCACCGCAGAGGCGCCGAGCGCCAGCGCCCTGAACACGTCGGCGCCGCGCCTTATGCCGCCGTCCATCAGCACCGGCACCGCGCCACACACCTGCGCCACGACGCCGGGCAGGGCGGAGATCGCCGAGGGCGCACCGTCCAGCACCCGCCCGCCGTGGTTGGAGACGATGACGCCCGCCGCCCCGGCAACGACAGCCTGTGCCGCGTCGGCAGGGTGCAGGAGTCCTTTCAGCAGGACGGGCAGGGGGGCATTGGCGCAGAACCACGCCACGTCCTCCCAGTCGGGCAGAACATGGGCGACCCGGTCGAAAAGCACCGACTCGCCGTCCTTCAAAGGGGCGAACTGGGGCCGCGGCAGACCGTCGAGGTTCACGGCGCGGATGCCCGCGGGCAGGGTGAAGCCGCTGGCGATCTCCGCGTCGCGGATGCCGTTCACCGGCGCATCGACGGTCAGGACCAGAGCTGCAAACCCGGCGCGGGCGGCACGTTCGGCCAGCGCCATGGTGGGCGCGCGCCCGGCCTGCCAGTAAAGCTGCATCCACTGGCAGGCGGTGCCTGCTTCGCGCACCGTCTCCATCGGCTGGCCGGCCTGGGCGCTGAGGCACATGCCGACACCCTGCGCGGTGGCGGCCGCCGCGACGCCTGCCTCGCCCTCTGCGTCCAGCACCGGCAGGTAGGCCATGGGCGCGATCAGCATCGGCACGTCGAGGCGTCGTCCGAGCAGGGTCCGCTGCGTGTGCCCCCCGGCCAGAGGCGCCAGCGCACGGGGCCAGATGCGGATCTGTTCGAGGTCGCGCAGGTTGGCCCGGCAGGTTTCCTCGCGCCCGGCGCCGCGCAGGAAATAAGCGGCGGTTGCGGGCGGCAGGAGGGCCTCGGCCCGGGTGGCGTAACCGGCCAGCCCGCCGGGCAGGGCACGGGCCTGATCGGTCATTTCGTCAGGATGAGCTTGCCGGCCCGTGTGATGCGGAGGGTGTAGACCTGACCGTTCAGCTCGATCTCGGCCTTGACGCCTCCGGGGATCAGGCTGCGGGCATCGTAGCGGGTGGTTCCATCGTCTGTGATCTCGGGTTGCGGAAGTTGGCCCTGGGGCATGTCACGATCCTTCGACAGGTCTTTTGTGCCGTCTTTTCAAATGCCTCACCACGGGTTGGCGGGCTTGTCCCGACCCGGATAGCCTAACTCGACAAAAATTGTCAATTAATTTGTCGCGCAGTCACCTTTGACGCCGCCGCGCCCGGCCTGCGTGCCGAAAGAACGGGCGCCGGACCTCAGGCGCGGTCGAAGGCGGCGCGCGCGGCTGCGATGTGGGGCATGCCCTGCGTAGCCCAGTCCACCATGGCCATGATGTGGGGCAGCAGGCCCTCTCCCAGCTCGGTCAGGCTGTAGCAGACGCTGGGCGGCTTGGTGTCAAAGACCTCGCGCCGGATGATTCCATCGCGTTCGAGATTGCGCAGCGACTGGGTCAGCATCCGTTTCGAGATGTCGGGCAGGGCGCGCAGCAGGGCGTTGAAGCGCACCGGCCCTGGTTCCAGCTCCATCAGGATCAGGACGGGCCACTTGGCGGACACGTGGTCAAGCACCTGCCGCACCGGGCAGTTGGTGGGATCGAATCCCTGTGTTTTCCAGTCCTGCAGCCGGTCGGTGACGGTCGATACCATGGGCGGTTCCCTTTCTGTTACCTTGTCCCGAAAAACTGCCTCCTTTCGGGGCAAGGGGTAAGTCTCTAAATGAGACCTGTATCCGATTCTATACCTGAAAGGAAAGATCATGACCAAGTATCTGGTGACCGGCGCATCGGGGCAGTTGGGGCAGAAGGTGGTCGATCACCTCGCCACGCTTGTGCCCGCAAGCGACATCGTCGTGCTGGTGCGCTCCGACTCTGCGCGCGAGGCGTTCGAGGCGAAGGGCATTGCCGCACGGCAGGCCGACTACGAAAACCCCGAGGCGCTGCGCGCGGCCTTCGACGGGATCGACCGGCTGCTGCTGATCTCGTCGTCCGAGATCGGCAAACGTGCCGCGCAGCACCGCAACGTGATCGAGGCGGCAAAGGCCGCGGGCGTCGGGTTCGTCGCCTATACCTCGATCCTGAACGCCGAAACGGGCGGCATGGCACTCGCCGAAGAGCACCTTCAGACCGAGGCGATGCTGCGTGACAGCGGCCTTCCCCACGCGCTTCTGCGCAATGGCTGGTATTCGGAGAACATCGCCGGGACCGCACCGCAGGCCGTGGGCATGGGCCAGCACTTCGGGGCCGCGGGCGAGGGACGCTTCAACACCGCGTCGCGGCAGGACTATGCCGAAGCGGCGGCGGTGGTGCTGGCGGGCGAAGGGCAGGCCGGTGACGTCTATGAACTGGGCGGCGACAGCGACTTTTCCCTGACCGAATACGCAGCACTGCTGAGCGAAGTCTCCGGCAAGGACGTGGCCTATGTGAACATGGACCAGGCGGGTTATGCGGCCGCGCTGGTGGGCGCGGGCCTGCCCGAAGGGTTCGCCGGCATCCTGGCCGACAGCGACGCTAAGGCGGGGCAGGGTGCTCTGGCCACGCAGTCCCGCGACCTGAGCCGCCTGATCGGCCGCCCGACAACCCCGATGCGCGACACGCTGAAGGCCGTGCTGGGCTGAACGCCCGGCCTGTTCCGACGTCCGAAGGGCGGCCCTGCGGGGTCGCCCTTTTTATGCAGGGATCGGTCAGAGAAGGGCGGCGGCGCGGCTGTCCTCCACCGCGAAGTCGATCAGGGCGCGGATCTTGCGGGGCAGGCTGCGCCCTTCGAGGTAGACGGCGCTGACCTGGATCGCGCTGCCGTCGTAGCCCTCCATGACGGGCACAAGGCGGCCCGCGGCCATCGCCTCCGTCACGGCGAAGCGCGGGACGTAGCAGATGCCCAGCCCGGCGGCCGCCAGTTCCACCGCCGCGCGGGCGGAGTTGACGTGGAGCCGGCCCTGCACGTCCACCGCCTGCTCCTTGCCATTCTTCAGGAACACCCAGCGGCGCGGCGTACGGCGGTTCGTGTCGAGGATGCAGGCATGGTGGCGCAAGTCGTCCGGGGTTGCGGGGGCGCCCTGCGCGGCGATGTAATCGGGGCTGGCCGCCACGACCGAACGCATCTCTCCCAGCTTGCGGGATTTCAGCGACCGCATGTCCGACTGTCCGACGCGGAAGGCCAGGTCGATCCCCTCGCTGGCGAGGTCGACAAACCCGTCGTGCAGGCGCAGGTCGAAGGTCAGCTCCGGATTGCGGGCGGCGAAGCGGGCCAGCATGTCCGCCACGTAGACCTCTCCGAACGTGACGGGGGCCGAGATGCGGATGACGCCGGTGAACCCGCGCGAGCTGTCGGAGACCTCGGCCAGAAGCGCGTCGAGATCGTCCAGCAGCGCGGGCGCGCGGGCCAGCAGGTCCT
>NZ_CP021918.1 GCF_002814095.1 Sagittula sp. P11 | reverse complement strand
CGGTCACGAGGGGCAGCTTTGTCATGGCGTCATCGTCCGGTGATCAGGGAATTGGGATTGCGCGCGATCTGCTTTGCCAGCCGGTCGATCGACGAGGCGGCCTCCTCGATCTGGCGCAGGGCGGAAGACATCTCGCGGCCGAAGTCGGAGCCGCGCCCGTAGTCGGAGATCGTCACCCCGGCCTGGTTGGCGACCACGGTCAGCCGGTCGGCCAGCGCCGGCAGCGAGCGGCTGGCGTCCGAGATCGCCTCGGCGGCGCGGCGGGCCGCGGCCAGCGTGGCGTTGGCGTTGGTCACCACCCCGCCCTGCCGCAGCTCCTCGAGCGCGAGGCGCAGTTCGGCCAGCGTGCCGTTCACCTGCGCGGGCAGTTCGCGGGTGCTGGGCTGGTCGACCAGCGCGTCGACGCTCTCGAGGAGCGCGCGGGCCTGCTCGGCCAGTTCGTCGAGCGAGAGCTGCTCGGCGTCCGAGAGCACGGCGCTGGCCTGGTCGGCGATGCCCGGCAGCTTGTCGGCGGTGGTCCCGAGGTTGTCGACCAGCTCCGAGACGGAGGCGAGGATACGCTCCTGCTGGGCCTCCTCCAGAAGCGCGTTGAGCTTGTCGGAGGCGTCGGTCAGCCCGGATGCCAGTTCGCCCACCTGCGCGGGCAGCGCGGCGAATTCCTCGGCCGTCACGACCTGCCGCAGCCCGTCGAGCGTGGCGCGCACATCGGCGGGCAGCGCCTTCAGGTCCGGGTCGGCCAGGATCGCGTCGGCGTCGTCCAGCAGCGTCGTCACCCGGGCCGAGATGTCCTCGAGCGGCAGGTTCTCGGCCTTCGACAGCACCGCGCCCGCCTGGTCGGCCAGCGCCGGCAGGGTCTCGGCCGTGGCGTCCAGCGAAGCGATGAGTTCGGAGACCGCCGCCACAACCGCCTGGTCCTGCACGTCGCCCAGGAGCGCGTTCAGCTTGTCGGAGGCATCGGTCAGCCCGCCCGCCAGCTCACCCACCTGCGCGGGCAGCGCGGCGATCTCCTCGCTGGTGGCGATCTCGCGCACCGCGTCCAGCGTCGCCCGCAGGTCGGCGGGGATCGCGGTCAGGTTCTCGTCGGTGATGAGCGTGTCGGCATTGCCCAGAAGGGTGGAAAGCTGCGCCGAAAGCTCGTCCAGCGGCAGGCCCTCGGCCTTGGCGAGCACAGCGCCCGCCTGCCCGGCAAGGTCGGGCAGGGTCGCCGCCGTCTCGTCCAGCGAGGCGATGAGCTCGGAGACCGCCGCCACCACCTGCTCGTCGCGGATCTCGCCCAGAAGGCCGTTCAGCGTGGCCGAGGCCTCCGTCAGCCCGCCTGCCAGCTCTCCGATCTGTTCGGGCAGCGCGGCGACTTCCTCGCTCGCGGCGAAGGCACGCACCGCCTCCAGCGTCGCCAGCACCGATTCCGGCACCTGCTGCACCTCTTCCGATCCCACGACGCCGCGCAGGTCGCCCATCAGGCCGATGGCCTCCTGCATGACCTCCTCGACCGGCAGCGCGTCGACCCGGGCCAGCAGGCCCTGCGCCGTCGCCGCGATGTTGGCCACGTCCGAGGGCGCGGTGGGCAGCAGCGGATAGGGCGTGGCGTCGCGGTCGAGCTCCGCCGGGGCGACCTCGGCCAGGTCGACGAGGTCGATCTTCAGCCCGCCGGTCAGCAGCGAGGCGTTGGTCAGGCGGCCGCGCAGGCCCTCCTGCACGCGGGTTTCGAGGTAGTCGAGGAAGCCCTCCTCGCTCACCCCTTCCTCGAGCCCGATGCGGCCCGGGTTGATCCGGATGGTGGTGGCCAGTCGCACCTGCGGGTCGCCGAAGCGTTCCGCGTCCACGAGGCCGGAGATCGACTCCACCTCGCCGATGCGCAACCCGCCCAGCGTCACCGGCGCGCCCGCGCTGAGGCCTGCGAGGTTCTCCTCGAAGATCATCATCATGGTGATCGAGCCGCCCTCGCCCTCGAGGAAGAAGTCCTCGCGGGCGGTCTCCTCGTCGGGATGCAGGGTGAAGGTCACCCCGTCCCGCAGCGGCGTGCCGCCGGAGGCCAGCGTCTCGAAGGTGACGCCGCCGGAGATCAGCGAGGCCAGCGACGAGAAGTCGAGGCTGGCGCCCTGCGCGTTGATCGAGAAGCTGAAGCCGGAGATGTCCCAGAACCGGGTCGAGGAGGTCACGAGCCGGGTGTAGGGTTCCAGCACCACCGCCTGCGCGGTCACGGTCAGCCCGTCGTCGGAGACCTCGGTGCGGCCCATCCGGCCGACCTGCACGCCGCGGTAGAGGATCGGGGTGTTGTCGGTAGGCAGCCCGTTCTCGGAGCGGAGGGTGAAGGTCACGCCTTCCTCGCCGAGCGCGAGCATCGGCGCATCGTTGACACCGACGAAGCGGTCCTCGGGCGTGCCCGGCTCGCCGTCCCACGCGCCGGCGATGTAGACGCCCGACAGCACGGTATCGAGGCCGGTGACGCCCTGCGCGGTCACCTCCGGGCGGACGATCCAGAAGCTGGAGTCGGCGTCGACGTATGGCGCGATGGTCTTGTCCAGCCGGATCTCCGTGACCACGCGGTCCAGTTCGGCGGAGAAGTGCACGCCTTCCACCACGCCCACGGCGATGTCGCGGTAGCGCAGCTCGGTCTCGTGCGGGCTGACCCCGGCGGCCTGGTCGAAGGCGACCTCGATCAGCGGGCCGCGGTCGTTCCAGTTCTGCCAGGCCACGCCGAGCGCGGCGAGGATGGCGATCACCGGGATCAGCCAGATCAGCGACAGGCTGGTGGGGCGGCGGGACGGCTTCGAAAGCGGCACGTCGCGGGTCTGGGAGGACTGATCGGTCATTCGGATCCGTGGCTCGGGGGCAGCGTGGCGGCCGTCTGGCCGTGCGGGACGTGGGTATCCCAGATCAGGCGCGTGTCGAACGACCTGGCAGACAGCATGGTGAATATGACGGAGAGCGCAAAGGTCAATGCCGCCGGACCGGGATGAATCGACGCCACGACGGACAGTTGCACCAATGCACTGAGGATCGCGACCACGAAGACGTCGATCATCGACCAGCGGCCGATGAACTCGACGATCTCGTAGAGGTGCATCTTGCCGTGCGCGCCCTGCACCGCGCCGCGCTGCACCGACAGCGCGAGATAGGCGATGGCGATGAACTTGGCGACCGGGATGACGACCGAGGCAATCAGCACGATGGCGGCGATGGCGATCTCGCCGTGGCGGGCGATCTCGACCGCGCCGCCGACGATGGTGTTGGACTCGGTGCTGACGAGGGTCGAGGTCACGAGCATCGGGTAGAGGTTGGCGGGGATGTAGCACAGCAGGCCGGTGACCCAGAACGCCCAGACCATCTGCAGGCTGCCCTCGTGGCGCGACTGCAGGCGGTGACCGCAGCGGCCGCACTCCGGCGTGCCGGCGGGCCAGACGCGGGCGCAGGCGGTACAGGTGACCAGCCCCATCTCGCGGGCGGTGCTCATCGCGCGCCTGCGCGTCCGCCGCGTCCGTCCTGTCCGGACGGTGTGCCTTCGCGGTCCTGCATGGCTGCTCTCATCCCCAAATGGCGGGCCCAGGTTGCGGGGCCGGGTGACCGGCCCGCTCCGAGGCCCCCGGACCCGGTGCCGTCCCGCCCCGTCTTTCGTGCCCGGTCTGTCCGGCCCGTTTTCCCCCGGGCATGCCGCAGCGTCCCGGGCACCACAGGATAGTCCGGCACCGGGGCATCGGCAATACGACCCTCCCCCGCGGTGGGGATCAAAGCGCCCGCGAAGGCCACTCAGACCGGTTCGCGGGCAGATGCCGTTGCGTCACCCTCGGCCTCGTCGATGGCCTGCCAGATCGACCAGCTGCACATGAACCGGTCCGAGACCACCACGATCACCGAGAGCGCGACGAACATCCAGAACGCCGGGCCGAATTCCAGCCGGGCGAGGTCGGAGACCTTCACCAGCGCCACCGCGCAGCCGATGGAGAAGACCTCCGTCATCGACCATGGCTTCAGCTCCTGCGCGGCGCGAAAGGCGCCGCGGGCGTGGCGCGCGGGCCTGAGCCCCATCTCGAGCGGGGCGATGACGTAGATCAGCAGCCCCACGCGCAGCGCCGGAAGCGCCACGATCAGCATCACCGTCGCCACCGAGACCAGCACCAGCACGCCGGAGCGGAAGCTGGTGGCCACGTCCAGCAGCGACACCCGGTTCCCCAGCCCCGCGGCGTTGATCGACAGGAAGGGGTGAAAGGCGGCGGCCAGCACCAGGATCAGCACCGCCAGCGACAGGGCGAGGATCGGGATCCCGGCGTTCTCGCGGCTGGAGATCAGCACCGTGCCGCAGCGGTCGCAGACGGCGCGGCGCCCCGCGGGCGGGGTCCGCGCCACGTAGACCTCGTCGCAGTTCGGGCAGCCGATCAGCGCGGCCGGGTCCGTCCCGTCCAGCCCCTTCCCGGCATCCGTGCGATCCGTCTGAGCCGTCATTCCCGGTCCCTTCCAAGGCGGGGCCCGCCGCTTCGGGCGCCCTTCCCTGCATCCTAGTGCGGCGGCGCGGCACGGGCAACGCGGCCAGGGGGTGTTAGATATGTGTTATATATAGTGTTACGCCCCTTCCGGACGCCGTTTTTCCCGGGGATTCCAGCGGCTTGCCGGGACCCCCCGTGTGTAAAGTGGTGATTCTGCGTGTGCAGAGTGGTGATTCACCGTGTGCAAAGTGGTGATTCCCGAATCGGGGTTGATTTCCGCCATGAAAACAGGGGCCCAAACGCCTGTCACGATTCGGATTTTCCGGGCCGGAGCGTGTGTGAAGTGTCGTAGCACCGTGGGCGAAGTGTCGTTTTGGGGTTGGCGTGTGTGAAGTGTCGTTTTATCCTGCACCGTGTGTGAAGTGTCGTTCGGGCCGGGCCGCCCGCCGGACGGGGCGCGCAGGACAGGCTGCCCCGCCGGGGCCGCAGGACAAGGAGACCCGCCATGGCCGACCATTCCCCTCTGCTGCCCGACCGGCACCCGCAGGGCGACTTCTTCGTCTGCGACATCCTCGACGCGGCGCCGAAGGGCGACGTGGGCTCGATGGAGCATCCGATCTTCTCGCTGTCGACGAAACCCGACACCCGCCCCCGGCGCTACGAGCACAACAACATCACCATCGAGATCAAGCCCTCGACCGACGGGCTGGCCACGGTGCACGACCGCGACGTGCTGATCTACTGCATCTCCTCGCTCATCAAGGGGATGAACGATGGCAAGGAGCCCCAGCAGGTGATCCGCTTCCAGGCCGCCGACCTGCTGAAGGCCACCAACCGGATGACCACCGGCCGGGGCTACGCGCTGCTGAAGGCGGCGATGGAGCGGCTGGCGGGCACGCGGATCTCGACCAACATCAACACCGGCGGGCAGGAGATCTTCGAGACCTTCGGCCTGATCGAACGCGCCCGCATCGTCCGCGAGACCCGCGACGGCCGGATGCAGGAGGTGGAGGTCAAGCTCAGCGACTGGGTGTTCAATGCGATTCGCGCACAGGAGGTGCTGACCCTGAGTCGTGAGTACTTCCGGTTGCGCAAGCCGCTGGAGCGCCGGGTCTACGAACTGGCCCGCAAGCACTGCGGCCGGCAGAAGGAATGGCGGGTCTCCATGGAGGTCCTGCAGAAGAAGTGCGGCTCCGGCTCGACCCTGCGCGAATTCCGCCGCCTGGTGGCGGCGATCGCCAAGGAAGACGCCGAATACAACCACATGCCCGATTACCGCATCCGCATCGACGAGCAGCGCGACCACCTCGTGGCGACCTCGCGCGGGACGGTGGGGCCGGAAGGCGGCGGCGAGGTCAACATCCCGCCGCTCGATCCGGAGGTCTACGAGATGGCCCGCTCCGCCGCGCCTGGCTGGGACGTGCGCCAGATCGAGGCGGAATGGCGCGACTGGGCCAGCGAAGTGCCGAAGAACCCGGAAATGGCCTTCCTCGGCTTCTGCAGGAAGTGGTTCCAGCGGCGCGGACGGCCCTGATTTCCACGTCTTCGGGGGGCGGATGCACGCGCTTTGAGCAGATGCGCGACTATTGACCGTGCGGCGCCCTATCCGGTGGACATCACCTTGCAAGTTTGTAACTTGGCCGCGATTGAAGGCACCGCCACAAGAGGTTTCCCATGAATCGATCCGTCCCTGTCTGGCTGGTGCTCTTTCTGCTGTTGCTGGCGGCGCTGACAGTGGTCGGAATCAGCTGGGCGACGCTGCGCGCATCCGCCTCCCCGAGCAGCCTCGGCGTGGTCGGCAAGGGCTCCCTCGTCATCGCGCGCTTCCCCGACCTGGTGGTCGAGGCCGTCGACCAGGTCTGGAACAGCGCCACCGGCAGCGCCGACATCCACTTCACCGTGCCGCTCGACGACACCATCGACTCCGAGGGCTTCACGCCGCTGGCCGAGGACCGCTTCGGCGGGCTGGGCATGCGCCGCGGCGCGGCCGAGCCGCAGCGCGGCTGGCGCCTGCTGAGCGGCGTCTTCTCGCTGGACGGCGGCGTCGAGAACGCCGTGGTCCTGCTGTCGCCGGACCTCGAGGTGGCACAGGTCTGGACCGTCGACGACAAGACCGCCGACGGCGCCGAGCTGAGCGACCGCTGGCGCCGCGTGGTGCACGGCGTCGACATGCTGCCCGACGGTTCCGTCGTCTTCACCTGGGACGGGGTCGCGGGCTCGCTGCAGCGGCTCGACGCCTGCGGCAACCGCATGTGGACCAGCCTCGACACCGACGACGGCGCCGAATACCACCACTCGGTCACGCTGACCGAGGACAAGCAGTCCATGTGGACGCTCGACCGGCAGTTCACCCTGAGCCAGGTCAGCAGCGAGGACGGCAGCGTGATGTCCCGGATCACCGCCGCGGACATCGAGAACGCCAACCTCGAGCACGACCTCTTCGGCCCGCGGATGCAGCGCTACTTCCCGCCGCTCGGGACCAACTCGCGCGATCCCAAGGCCTCCAAGTTCAACGACCTCTACCACGCCAACGACGTCGACCCGCTGCCCGCCTCGCTGGCGGACCGCTTCCCGATGTTCGACGCCGGCGACCTGCTGGTCAGCCTGCGCTCGCTGAACCTGCTGTTCGTGGTCGACCCCGAAACCGCGAAGATCAAGTGGTGGCGCATGGGCGACACCCGGCGCCAGCACGATCCCGACTGGGGCCTCGACGGGCGGATCACCGTGCTCGACAACCGGATGGGCCAGGACCACAGCGTGATCCGCGCCATCGACCCCGAGACCTACCGGAGCGAGGCGGTCTTCGACGGCGCCGATCACGGCATCTACACCCGCGTCCGGGGCAAGCATCAGATCCTCGAGGACGGGACTGTCTTCTTTGCAAGCTCCCAGCAGGGGTTTGCCGCCGAAATCGGGCCCGACGGGACGCCTGTTCTTGAATTCCTGAACCTCAAGCCGGACACTGATCCGCAACGGACTTACACGGTCACGCAGTACAGCTGGTGGCCCGAAGACTATCTCAGCACGGAGTATTTCGAATGTTCATCCGCCAACTGATTCCGAGCGTCGTGCTCCTGCTGGCGCTGAGTTCTCCCGCGCACGCATACATCGGCCCGGGGCTTGGTGCGGGCACCCTCGCGGTGGTCCTGGGCATCCTCGGATCCATCTTCATGGCCTTCTTCGCGGTGCTCTGGTACCCGATCAAGCGCATGCGCAAGAAGAAGCAGGCCGCACGGGCGAAGCAGGCCAATCCCGGCGAATGAACTGGGTCCTGTCCTGCCTGCTGACCGCGGGCCTCGTCGAGGTCTTCCTGCGGTTGCCGCTGGCCGAGAAGGGCACGCAGTTCCTCACCGTGTCCTCCAAGGCGGCACGCGTGGTGCGCTCCCCGGCGATTTCCGACCACTGGAAGGAACTCGCCATGGGCGCCTATGCCAAGACCTCCTTCAAGCTGACGGCGATCCTCGCGGCGATGATCGGCCTCGTGGTGGTGCTGGCGGTGGCGGGGATCTGGCTGCTCGACCTGGTGCATCCGGGCTTCTCCGAGTTCATCATCGGCTGGACCGGGCTGGCCGTCACGCTGGTCTTCGGCATCGCCTGGGCCGCGGTGCGGGTCAGGCTGCGCACGGGAGCGGCGGCATGAGCGCGTACTCGGGCATCGAGAAGCTGCTGCACCGCGTCGCGCTGCAGATGCCGGCGGTCACCGAGATGAGCTTCGACATCGACCAGAAGATCGCCGCCGTGGACCGCGCCGGGGTGGCGCAGGGCCGGCATGTCTTCGTCTCCGGGCTGGCGCGGGCCGGGACCACGGTGCTGATGCGGCGCTTCCACGCCTCCGGCGCGTTCCGCTCGCTCACCTACCGCGACATGCCCTTCGTGCTGGCGCCGAACATGTGGAAGCGGATGAGCGGGGTGTCCTCGAAGGACATCGAGCGGCACGTCCGCGCCCATGGCGACGGGGTCGAGGTCGACGCCGACAGCCCCGAGGCGCTGGAAGAGGTGTTCTGGCGGGTGTTCTGCGGCGACGACTACCTGCAGAAGGACCGGCTGGTGCCGCACCGCGTGCCGGACGAGGTGCGCGACCAGTTCCGCGGCTACGTGGGCGCGATCCTGGCCGCCCAGGACGAGGGCGGCCCGCGCCGCTACCTGTCCAAGAACAACAACAACATCCTGCGCATCGGCGCCCTCAGAAAGGCGCTGCCCGAGGCGCTGATCCTCGTGCCGTTCCGCGATCCGGTGGCGCATGCGGCCTCGCTCATGCGCCAGCACGAGCTGTTCTGCGGCATGCAGGCCGACGATCCCTTCGTGCAGAAGTACATGGGCTGGCTGGCGCACCACGAGTTCGGGCTGACGCACCGGCCGTTCTGCTTCGGCGGCACCCTGCCCTCGGCCGAGGGCGACACCCCCGCGACGCTGGCCTACTGGCTGCGCATGTGGCGCGACACCTACGCCTACCTGCTGGAGCAGCACAGCGACAAGGCGGTCTTCGTCTGCTACGAGGACCTCTGCGCCGATCCCGGCGTCTGGTCGTCGCTGGCCGGGATGGCCGGGCTGGACCCCGACGCCGAGGCGGGCGACACCCTGTCGCTGCGTCCGCCGAAGGACGCGCCCGAGGGGCTGGACCCCGCCCTGCTGGCGGAGTGCCGCGACCTCTATGCCACCCTGCGCACCGCGGGGACGGAAGGGATGGCCGCACGGGGCTGAACCGTCCCGCGGCGCTTGCGTTCGGGCGCCATGCGGGCCAAGGACTCCGCAAGGAGGCCCGGCCCATGCGCATCTTCATCACCGGCACCGCCGGATTCATCGGCTACCACCTCGCCCGGCTGCTGCTGGACGAGGGTCACGTGGTGGCGGGTTTCGACGGCATGACGGACTACTACGACGTCACGCTCAAGCAGCGCCGCCACGCCATGCTGATGCAGTCCCCCGGCTTCTCCGCGACGGAGGCCATGCTGGAGGACCAGGGCGCGCTGGACGCCGCCATGGACGCCTTCGGGCCGGACGTGGTCGTGCATCTCGCGGGCCAGGCCGGGGTGCGGTATTCGCTTGAGAACCCAAGGGCCTACGTCGACGCCAACGTCACCGGCACCTTCAACGTGATGGAGGGCGCGCTGCGCCACCGGGTGGGGCACCTGATGATGGCCTCGACCTCCTCGGTCTACGGCGCCAACACCAATATGCCCTTTGCCGAGACCGACAAGGCCGACACGCCGATGACGATCTACGCCGCCACCAAGAAGGCGACGGAGGCGATGGGCCATGCCTATGCCCACCTGCACGGGCTGCCGACCACCATGTTCCGCTTCTTCACCGTCTACGGGCCCTGGGGGCGGCCGGACATGGCGCTCTTCAAGTTCGTGAAGGCGACGCTGAACGGCGATCCGATCGACGTCTACAACCACGGCGACATGTTCCGCGACTTCACCTATGTCGAGGATCTGGTGCGGGCCATCCGGCTCCTGATGACGGAGGCGGTGCCGGAACGCCCGGAGGACGGCGTGGTGCCGGAGGGCGACAGCCTCAGCCCCGTGGCCCCCTACCGGGTGGTGAACATCGGCAATTCCCGGTCGGAGCGGCTGACGGATTTCATCGCGGCCATCGAGGACGCGCTGGGGATGACCGCCACGCGCAACATGATGGACATGCAGCCCGGCGACGTGCCCGCCACATGGGCGGATGCGGGGCTGCTGGAGCGGCTGACCGGCTACCGTCCGGAAACCGACATGCGCGAGGGCGTAAAGCGCTTCGTCGACTGGTACCGCGACTATTACCGTGCCTGAGGCCGGCTGACGCCGCCCTGCCCCGGCATGGGCGTGTACAGGCCGCTGCCGGCGGCGGTTTGTCGGAACCCCCCACCCCCCTGCCCCGTTGGCCTAGCTGACCAAGGGGGCATTCATGACAGACTTGACGTGTGACGTGGCGGTGATCGGCGCCGGAACGGCTGGGCTTGCGGCAGAGCGCAGCGCCCGCAGGCAGGGCGCGCGGACGCTGCTGATCGATCCGGCCTTCAACGGCACCACCTGCGCGACGGTGGGCTGCATGCCCTCGAAACTGCTGATCGCGGCCGCCCGCGCGGCGCACCGGGCGCGCAACACCGCGCTGTTCGGCGTGCACACGGGCGAGGTCCGGGTCGACGGCCCGGCGGTCATGACGCGGCTGCGCGCCGAACGGGACCGCTTTGCCGCCTCGGTACGCGAGGGGTTCGACAACCTGCCCGAGGGCACGCGGGTGAAGGCGCGGGCGCGTTTCACCGGCCCCGCCACGCTGGAGCTGGACGACGGCCGCCGGGTGGAGGCCCGCGCGGTGGTGATCGCCACCGGCTCCTCCCCCATGGTTCCTAAGCCGTATCAGGCACTTGGCGAGGCGGTGCTGACCAACGAGACGGTCTTCGAACTGCAGGACCTGCCGCGCCGGCTGGCGGTGATCGGCGGCGGGGTGATCGGGCTGGAACTGGCGCAGGCCATGGCCCGGCTGGGGGTCGCCGTGGCGCTCTTCGACATGGAGGAGCGGCTGGCCGGGGTGCGCGACGACGCGGTGCACGCAGCGCTGAAGGACGCCATGGCAGAGGAGATGGAGCTGCACCTCGGCGTGACGCCCGAGCCCCGGGCCGAGGACGGCGGGGTGCGCATCGACTGGGACGGCAAGTCGGCCTGGTTCGAGCGGGTGCTGGTCGCCACCGGGCGGCCGCCGAACGTGAAGGGGCTGGAGCTGGAGGCCACGGGGCTGGAGCTCGACGATCACGGGATGCCGCAAGTGGATGAAAACACGCTGCAATGTGGCGATGCGCCGATCTTCATGGCGGGCGACGTGAACGGGCTCAGGCCGGTGCTGCACGAGGCTTCGGACGAGGGGGCCATTGCCGGGCGCAACGCCGTGGCCTTTCCCGACACGCAGCGCTCGGCGCGCAAGGTGGCATTTACCGTCACCTACACGGAGCCGCCGCTGGTCTCGGTGGGCGAGGCGCCGGGTGAGAACGGCGACCGGATCACCGGCCACTCCGATTACACCGACCAGGGGCGCGCCAGCGTCGACGGGGAAAACACAGGTCTGGCAAAGCTTTACGCGGACCGAGAGGGCCGGATCCGCGGCGCGGACCTGTTCTGCCCCGGGGCCGATCACCTGGGCCACCTGCTGGCCTGGTCGATGGCCACCGGCGCCACGGCGGGCGATCTGCTGGACCAGCCCTTCTACCATCCGACGCTGGAGGAGGGGCTGCGCTCCGCCCTGCGCGACATCTGCGAGGCGGTGCCCCTGTCTCCGCCGGCCGACCGCGACCAGGGCAATCCGCCGGGGGTGTGACGGGGGTGCAAACCGTGCGCGGAATTCATTAATCGGGGTCCGCGGGGCCCCGGATTGCCGCCTTAACGCGGCGTGCGCCGGGATGAACGCACCGTGCGCCGCAAGATCCGGGGGGCGGCGCCCTGCCCCGCCACAAGGCCCTGCACAAAGATGAACGCCGTGTCGCGCCCGTTAAGGTGAGTCCCGGCCGGTAAGGGGGGTCTTTCCGGCCGGTTGTTAACCTTTGCCCCCGGGCGGAGGGGGCGCGGCGCGTGACGTTGCGTCGGAAAGGTTAAGACGGGGTGCCGTGGTACGGTAGGCTACCACAGGGTACCCATCTGTCTTGCCGCGCGGGCCCAGCATGGACCGGCTGCCGCGCGCCGTCCGTCCTGCCGCCAGACACCGGCAACACGGGGGATCGGGATGCGGGCTATCCTGCAGTACCATAGGGTACCGGGCAAACGCCGCGCCGCCCTCCCGGGCATCTCTCCCGCAACAGGGTACCTATGGCTACCCCGGACTTCCCTTGGGTATCAAACGCTATGGTACGGTATGCTAACAAGAGGTACCCGAAGATAGCCCAAGGTTCCCCTTGGTAGAGTAGCCTAACCTATGCTAAGGTTATCCACAGGGCCCGGAGAGGCCACCCGCGGCAACGCGGAGACAAAGGCCCGCCATGGCGGGAGAGCAGCAACACCGGGTCCGCGCACCATGCGGCCCGAGACATGACAGGACACCCACCCATGCCGGTGATCGCATTCGCCAATTCCAAGGGCGGCAGCGGGAAGACGACAAGCGCGCTTCTGCTGGCCCAGGCCCTTGCCGCCCATCGCCCCACCACCCTGATCGACGCCGACCCCCGGCACCCGATCACCACATGGGCCGAGAAGCCCGGCCGCCCCGACACGCTGAGCGTCGTCACCAACGACAGCGAGAAGACCATCCTCGACGAGATCGAGGAGGCCGCCGCCCGCGATCCCTTCGTCATCATCGACCTCGAGGGCACCGCCTCGCGGCTGATGAGCTATGCGATCTCGCAGTCGGACCTCGTGGTGATCCCGATGAAGGAGCAGCAGCAGGACGCGCTGGCCGCGCTCGACGTGATCCAGGAGATCCACCGCGACATGAAGGCGACGCGGCGCAAGATCCCGTACTCGGTGCTGTTCACCCAGAGCCGGGCGGCGGTGAAGTCGCGCACCGCGCGGCACATCGCGGCGCAGTTCCGCGGCAACGCCCACATCGACTGCTTCGAGACCGAGATCCACGAGCGCGACGCCTTCGCGGCGATGTTCTCGATGGGCGGCACGGTGGCGGGCATGTCGCCGAAATATGTCAACGGGCTCGACAAGGCGCTGGAGAACATCGAGGCCTTCCGCACCGAGGTCATCTCCCGGCTGCGCGCGATCCGCGACGCCGCCGAGAAGGGCAGGGCAGCATGAGCGGCGGACCGGCCGAGGGCACCCGCACGGCGCTGGCGATGCCCAGCTTCGACGATCTGGACGATTTTGCGCCCCGCGGCGGGAGCCGCAAGACAGAGGAAAGCGGCGCAAGCCGCAGGACCGGGGAAAGCGGCGCAAGCCGCAAGTCTGGGGAGAGTGGCGGCAGCCGCGCCGGGGAAAACCCCGGGGCCGCCGGACAGGCGGACATGCAGGACCCGGAAGGGCAGGGGGAGGCGGTGACGGAAACCGTGCCGGCCGAGGCACCGCGCCGCAAATCGCGTGCGGCAGAGGCCCCGGCCGCGGCGCGTCACGTACCCTCCGCCGCCGAGACGCGGCGGGCCATCGACGCGGTTTCGCATTTCCCGTCACGTGAAGCGGCGACCGACGGGCAGCTCAATCTGAAAGGTCCGCGCCACGTGCTCGACCGGTTCCGGGCGATGTGCAAGGCGGACCGGCGCGCCTATTACGACATGCTGGAAATCCTCATGGACCAGTTCGAAGGCCGCACACCCCAGGGTTGATTCGCGCGATCGCCACCGGCGAATCATGCAGCCGCAGAAATATTGCTGCGGCTGCACAGACGACATGATGCGGTTTACGCGTCACACGGCAAAATTCTGCCCAAAAAAGTGCCGTTCTCCCCGGGTCAACCGTCCAATTCATTTGCACCGGGGTGGTTGACTGTTAAGAGCATGTTAACTTCGTTACGTAGTTCAAAGAAGAAGATCGAGATAAAACGGGTCGAACATTCCGACCAAAGGCGAGGATTATTCCGTGCGCGAGTACACAGCGACAGGCGAGCATTTCAGAGTTTCCACGGCGCGCGCCCTTACGCCGCGCAACCTATACAAGATCATCGGCAAGCGGATCACCGACATCGTCCTCGCCCTTCTGATCGCGCCTTTCGCGCTGATCGTGGTGGGTGTCGTGGCGGTGATCATGACGGCGTCGGGCGAGGGATCGAAGCTTTTCTTCGGCCACCGCCGCATCGGCAAGAACGGCAAGGTCTTCAAGTGCTGGAAGATCCGGACCATGGTCCTGGACGCCGAAACCCGGCTGCGCGAGCATCTGGCCAACAACCCCGAGGCCGCGGCCGAATGGGCCCGCGACCACAAGCTGGAAAACGATCCGCGCATCACCGGCGTCGGGCGCTTCCTGCGCCGGACCTCGCTGGACGAGCTGCCGCAGATCTGGAACGTGCTGAAGGGCGACATGAGCTTTGTCGGCCCGCGTCCGGTCGTGCGTCTTGAAATGCACAAGTACGGCATCCACCGCCCGATCTACACCTCGGTCAAGCCGGGCGTGACCGGCCTGTGGCAGGTGTCGGGCCGCAACGACATCTCTTACGAGGAACGCGTCCAGCTGGATGTGGACTACGTCAAGAGCATGTCCTTCCGGCGCGACCTGGGCCTGATCGCGAAGACCGCCCTTGTCGTGGCAATGCCCACCGGCAAGTGATCCGGATCCTGTCCGGGACAGCCCGGGCAGGTCCCCTTCGACCACGCCGCGCGGCCCGGGGTCAGTTCCCCCGCCCCCACATCCGCGCCGCGATGTCCTGTTCCTCCCTGCCCACCGCATCGGCGTAGATCGCCGTGGTGCTGAGTTGCGCATGCCCCATCCACTTCTGAAGCATGTGCAGCGGGATGCCGTTCACCGTTGCATTGATCCCGAAGCCATGGCGCAGGCCCTTCGGGCTGCGGTGCGGCGCGTCGGGAATGCCCGCCTCGATCATGATCCGCTTGACGATCTGCCAGACCCGCACGCGGCTGAGCGGCCAGACCGGTTCGATGGCCTTCCGGCGGGAGGCCTGCGCCTCGCGGATGCCGTGGGCGGTGTTGAGCGTGTCGAGGTAGTCCGGCGGCACGGGGACGGCGCGGAAGACGATCTTCGGGCGGCCCGAGGCGTCGCGGCGCTTCTTCAGGCAGCGGATCGCGAGGGTCCCGCCCGAGAGGTCGACCCGGGCGGGCGTGATCTCAAGGAGTTCGGAAGGGCGGCAGCCGGTCCAGTGCAGCGTCTCGCAGAGCGTGCGGTCGCGGGCGGGCTGGCGGCGGGCCGCGGCGAGGAAGGCGGCGCGCTCCTCGGCGTTGAGATAGAGCCGGTTCCCGGTGTCGTCGTAGAGGCGCATTTCGCTCATGGTGAACACTCTGCCCGAATACCGTTAAACGCGGAAGCGGAAACGCGCCGGGCAGGGGGCCCGGACGGTGACACGGGGCGCCCTGTGCTTAACACTATTACTCATAGTGTTAACACGCTCACAAAACAGGACAAGGCGGGCCCCATGCGGCTTTTTCAGGCGGATTCTTCGAGCGAGGGGGAGACAAACTTCCATGGATGGCGTAGCAGAAACCCGACGCTTTCCCGACCCGTGCCGCAGCGGCACTGTCGGCTCCGGAGCGGCACGACCCGGCCGGGAACGGCCACGAAATTTGACGACAAACGAGTTTAAGACATGAGTGACACGACCCTCAGCGGTGAGCGCAACTGCCTCATTGGCCACACGGGATTTGTCGGTGGCACTCTCACCCGGCAGACCTCGTTTGCGGCGCAGTTCAACAGCCGGACGATCTCCGGGATCGGCGGGCAGGGCTTCGACACGGTGGTCTGCGCGGCGGCGCCCGGATCGATGTTCGAGGCCAACAAGTTCCCCGAGCGCGACGAGGCGCAGATCCAGGCCCTGATCGAGCGGCTGTCGGCGGTCGAGGCCAAGCGCTTCGTGCTGATCTCTTCCATCGCGGTGCTGGCGGACTTCGCCGGCGGCGACGACGAGACCACCACCGCCTTCCAGGACAAGCTGGCCTACGGCCGCCACCGCCGGGCGCTGGAGGCCTTCGTCGAGGACCGCTTTGCCGACAGCCTCGTGGTGCGGCTGCCGGCGCTGTTCGGCCACGGGCTGCGCAAGAACTTCATCTTCGACCTGCTGAACCCGGTGCCCTCGATGCTGACGGAGGCGAAGCTCGCGGACCTCTCCGCCGCCCTCGACGACGGTCTCGCGGCCTGGCTGAAGACGCTTTACGCCCCCGACCCGGTGACCGGCATGGTCAAGGTGGACCGGACGAAGCTGGACAGCGATCCGCGCCGGGCGGCGCTGGAGGAGGCGGTGACCGACCTCGGCTTCTCGGCCACGCAGTTCCACAACCCCGAGACCACCTACCAGTATTACGACATGAGCCGCCTGTGGTCGGACATCGGCACCGCCTCGGCGGCGGGGCTGTCGCACATCCACCTCGTCTCCGAGCCGCTGCGCGCGGCGCGCATCCACGAGCGCCTGACCGGGCGCGCGATGCCCGACACCGGCGCACGGCTGCACCACGAGGACATGCAGACCCGGCACGCCGGGCTCTGGGGCCGGACGGGCCGCTACCTCGACGATGCCGACAGCGTGCTGGACCGGCTGGCCGGGTTCTTCGCCGCGGAAAGGCAGCCGTCATGAAGGCCGCCATGTCGAACATCGCCTGGGCGCCGGACGAGCGCATCGCGGCCTACGGCCTTCTGGCGGAGGCCGGGATCACCGGGCTGGAGATCGCCCCGGGCCTGTTCTTCCACGCCGCGGAGGACCCCTTCGTGCCCGGGGAGGCCGTGGCCCGCGCCGCCATGGACGAGATCGCCGGGGCCGGCCTGTCGCTGGTGTCGATGCAGTCGCTGCTGTTCGGGGTTTCCGGCGCCGGGCTGTTCGACGGTCCCGAGGCCTGCGCCGCGCTGGAGGCGGGGATGATCCGCGCCATCGAACTGGCGGGCCGGTTCGGCATTCCGAACCTGGTCTTCGGCTCGCCGGGGCAGCGCCGCGTGCCCGAGGGCATGGCCATGGAGCAGGCGCTGGACGAGGGCGCGGCGGTGTTCCGCAGGCTGGGCGATGCCGCGCTGGAGGCCGGGACCCGGATCGCCATCGAGTCGAACCCCGCGGCCTACGGCACGAACTTCCTCAACACGCTGGACGAGGCGGCGGGCTTCGTCGCCCGCGCCGACCACCCGGGGGTCGTGCTGATCCTCGACCTCGGCGCGATGCACATGAACGGCAGCTTCGCCACGGTGCCGGGCGCGGTGCCCGGCCTGATGCCGAAGCTGAACCATGTCCACGTGAGCGAGCCGAACCTCGCCCCCGCCCCGGCGGACCCGGCGGCGCTGGCCCCGGTGCTGAAGGCGCTGCGGGCAGGGGGCTACGACAAGGCCGTCTCGATCGAGATGAAGCGCCCCGAGGACGGGCTGGCGGGCGTCGGATCTGCGGTCGCCCGGCTGACGCGGGCCTTCGAGGACGCGGAAAACATGGACACGCACCATGCCTGATACCGGAGCGCTCCCCCCCGCGCGCCTGCGCGAACCCCCGGCGCGGCTGCGCGAGGACGTGGTCGTCTCGGTCTGCTTCTCGGACCTGCCGGCGACGGATGCCGCCTTCCGCGCGGTGCGCGACCTCAGCGACAGCCTCGACGCGCACTACCGCTTCCGCGAGATCATCCTGATCGTCGACGACGCCGAGCGCGACAGCTACCTGCCGCTGGTGCAGCAGGTGCCGGACCTGCGGCTCTTCGCGGTGCGCCCCGGCAGCGGCTATTACGACCGCCGGGTGATCGCCGCCGAGGAGGCCATCGGCGACATCGTCCTGATCGGCAGCGCCGAGGAGATGGCGCATCTCGACCTGCTGGCGCTGCTGGAGCAGGCGGAACGGACGAATTCCATCGTGCTGGCGACCCGCTCCGAGCGGCGGCAGATGCGCACCGGGCTGTCCTCGCCGATCATCGCGCTCGGCCGGCTGGCCGGGTTCAAGGTCAACCTCAACGACCTGCAGAGCATCGCGATGCCGCGCACGCTGCTGAACCAGCTGATCTCGCACGGCGAGCCGGAGCTGGCGCTGCGCTTCCCGCCGCGCGACCCGCGCTTTCCGCTCGACTTCTTCTTTGCCGAGCAGAACGTGCCGTCGCGCAAGGGGCTGGGCAAGTTCCAGCGCCGCGTCCAGCTTCTGCAGAAGCTGCTGGTCTACCTCGCGCCGTCCATCCTGATGCTGGTCTCGATCTCCTCGACCATCCTCGCGCTGCTCGGCATCGGCTATGCCTTCTACGTGGTGGGCGCCTGGTTCGTGGTGGAGAACCTCGCCCCGGGCTGGCTGACGACCTCGGCCATGCTGAGCCTGAGCGCCGCCTTCATGGGGCTGTCGATGCTGGGGCTGAGCCTCGGGATGCAGCAGCTCCTCAACCGGCAGAACAGCACCGACGTGGAGCGGGTCGCCGACGAGATCAACCGGATCGACCTGTTCGGCAAGGTGGCCTCGGACCTGAACGTCGAACTGGAGAGCGACGCCCCGCCCGCGCCGCAGCGAAACCCCGGATGACCGGCCCGTCGACCCAGTTCGACTACGTCATCGTCGGCGGCGGCTTCTACGGCTGCTGCCTGGCGCTGTACCTGCGGTCGATCTCGGAGCGGGTGCTGCTGGTGGAGGCTTCGGACAAGCTGATGAGCCGGGCCTCGCGGGTCAACCAGGCGCGGGTGCACACCGGGTTCCACTATCCCCGCTCGGCGGTGACGGCGGTGAAGTCCATGCTGCTGCACCGCCGCTTCCTGCGCGACTTCCCCGAGGCGGTCGTCGACGACTTCCAGATGCTCTACGCCATCGCGCGGCGCCGGTCGAAGGTCGGGGCCAAGAAGTTCTACCGGATGTTCCGCGACATGGGCGCGCCGATCGAGCCCGCCACCCCCAACCAGCTGGCGCTGTTCGACCCCGACATGATCGAGGCGGCCTTTGCCTGCTTCGAGGTGTCCTTCGACTATTCCGTCCTCGAACGGCTGATGGCGGAGCGGCTGGCGGCGGCGGGGGTCCACGTGCGGCTCTCGACGAAGCTGGAGACCCTCTCCGACACGGCCGACGGGGTGGTGGCCGGGCTGTCGGACGGCACGGAGGTGACGGCGCGCTACGCCTTCAACATCACCTATTCGCAGATCAACACCGTGCTCGCCGCCGCCGGCCTGCCCAGGGCGCAGCTGAAGCACGAGCTGGCGGAGCTGGCGCTGGTCACCCCGCCGCCCGAGATGCAGAACATCGGCGTGACGGTGATGGACGGGCCGTTCTTCTCCTGCATGCCCTACCCGTCGGAGAACCTCTATTCGCTGACCCACGTGCGCTACACGCCGCACGACAGCTGGGCCGACGACGTGAGCCTGCGCGACCCCTACGCCTATTTCGCCGGCCGCACGCTGGAGACGCGTTATGCCCACATGCTGCGCGACGCGCAGCGTTACATGCCCTGTCTCGCGCGGTGCCGCTACGAACGCTCGATCTTCGACGTGAAGACCGTTCTCATCAAGAACGAGGGCGACGACGGGCGGCCGATCCTCTACCAGCAGAAACCGGCGGAGAGCCACGTGATCTCGATCCTCGGCGGCAAGATCGACAACATCTACGACCTCTTCGACCTCGTGCGGCAGACCGGCAGCGAGTTCTCCGGCGCCCACGACGGGCTCGTGCTCGACAGGTGCGCGTGATGGAGGTGGTCCGGTTCTTCGGCGTGTCGCTCCTGGGGGTGATCTTCGACATCGCGGTGGCCTATGCGCTGGCCAGCCACACCGGCATCCCGCTGTGGATCGCCGCCGCCCTGGGCTTCATCGCCGCCGCGGGCGTGAACTACATGCTGCACGAGATCTGGACCTTCCGGGACGGCGCCCGGCGCCTCTCAAGGGTCCGCGCCATGAAGTACCTCGGCGCCTCTGTGGCCACGCTGCTGACCCGGATCGCCGTGGTCGCGGTGCTGGAAGGCGCGCTCGACGGCCGCTACCCGCTGGCCATCCTGATCTGCGGGGCGGGCGTGTCGTTCTTCGTCAACTTCGCCCTCAGCAAGATATTCGTCTTCTCCAACCCTTCCCTGAAAGCCGACTGATCCAGATGCCCGAACACACACGTCCCGAAGCAAACGGCAGCGCCTGGCAGGTTCCGAGCCACGACGAGGCCGTCTATTTCCCCAAGGCGCACCGCCACGCGCTGGTCATTCCCGTCATCAACGAAGGCGACCGAATCCGCGGGCAGCTGCAGCGCATCCAGGCCGCCGGGCTGCCGGTCGACGTGGTCGTGGCCGACGGCGGGTCGACCGACGGCTCGCTCGATCCGTCCTTCGTCGAGACGGTGAACGTGCGCGCCGTGCTGACCAAGACCGGGCCGGGCAAGCTGAGCGCGCAGCTGCGCATGGCCTATGCCTGGTGCCTCCGGCAGGGCTATGACGGCATCGTCACCATCGACGGCAACGGCAAGGACGGGGTCGGGGCGGTGGCCGACATGGTCGCGAAGCTCGACGAGGGCTACGACTACGTGCAGGGCTCGCGCTACCTGCCCGGCGGGCTGGCCGAGCACACGCCGCTGGAACGCACCATCGCCAACCGCCTCGTCCATGCGCCGCTGCTCAGCCTGGCGGGGCGGCAGTGGTACACCGACACCACCAACGGCTTCCGGGGCTATTCGGCGCGCTACCTGCTGGACCCGCGGGTGCAGCCCTTCCGCGACGTGTTCCAGCGCTACGAGCTGCTGTTCTACCTGACCGTCCGCGCCGGCCAGCTGGGGTTCCGCATCGCCCATGTCCCGGTCGAGCGGCGCTATCCGAAGAACGAGAAGACGCCCACCAAGATCACCGGCTTCGGGGGCAAGTTCGACGTGCTCAAGCAGGCGATCGGCGCCGCCACCGGCAGCTTCGCCCCGAAGCGGAGCGCCCGGCATGAGTAGGGCGGAGCTGCCGATGGAGGCGGCGCGCCCCGCCGCCGCCTCATGGGCCATGCCGCTGTTCGTCGTCCTCGCCGCTGCCCTGCTGGCCATCCAGAGGCACGTGACGAAGTTCACCCTGCCGATCGACGACCCGTTCCACTTCGGCGAGTTCCTCGCCCCGGCGATCTCGCTGATCGAGGGCAGGGACGGCGCCGCCCTGCCGTACACCATCCACGGGCTCGTCGACATCCTGCCGGCCTACCTGCTGACCCTCGCGGGGGTGCCCGACCACATGCTGGTGGGCTATGCCACCGCCTTCGTGCCGCTGATGTCGGTGCTCGCCGCCCTGCTCGCCGCCGTCGCCGCCCTGCGCTGCGCCGCGCTCTTCGGGGTGAGGCCGGTGGCGATGCTGCCCTTCGCGCTCTGCGCCGGCTACCTCGTGGCCTGGCGCGAGCTGTTCGTCTGCATCGGGCTGATCCTCTTCGCGGCCGTGCTGAAGGCCATCGCCACCCCGGAGACCCGCAGGACGTGGCTGTTCGTGCTGTTCGGCGTGGTCTCGGCCTTCGGGATCTACTGGTCGTTCAACCGCGGCGCGGTGATGGCCGTGGGGCTGGGCGTGCCGCTGCTTTTCGTGATCCACCGCCACCGCGGCGTGGCCATCGCCATCGGCACCTTCGCGCTGTTCGTCGTGGTCTTCGGGCTGACCCTGCCGGGCACCAGCCTGACGCATTACTTCGACAACTTCCTGATGCTGATGGAGACCTCGTCGAAGTGGCAGCAGGCGCTGTCGGGCAAGCATTACGCGGTGATGGGCTTCATCGCCGCCCTGAACGGCGCGGCGATCCTCGCGGCGCTGTGGATGGTGCTGGCGAAGAAGACCGCCATGCCGCAGACCGTGCTGCTGGCGGCGCTGGCCCTGCTGTCGGCCTTCTACGTCAAGATCGGCCTGTCGCGCTTCGACATGAACCACCTCGAGATGGCGCTCTGGATGCCGGTGCTGCCGCTGTCGCTGGTCTTCGGCGCGGTGGCCGCGGGCCGGGACGGGCGCGGCGACGGGCTCCTGAAGCCGGTGCATGTCTATGCCGCCGCGGGGCTGGCCGTGGCCGGCGCCCTGGCGGTCTACGTGACCGGCGCGCCGGTGCGCGAGATCCTCTTCCCGATCGCGCTGATCCTGCTGATGGCCCTCGCCCTGCCGGCATTCCGCGTCACCCGGGCCACGGCGCTGACGGCGCTGGTGGCCCTCTGCCTCGGCAGCCTCGGGCTGGCCCTGCTGCGCGTCCAGGACAGCGCCCGGGCCGGGGCCTACGGCTGGGTCGGGGACCTTGCGGCGGCAGAGGGGGTCGCGACCTCCGACATCCTCGGGCCGGGGGTGATCTGGGCCGGCGAGCAGCTGGCGGCGCGCGACGCGGCCTGCACCTTCGACATGGTCAATGCCGGGCTGATCCTGGCGGTCAGCCGCCGTCCGGCCTGTTCGCAGTTCACCTATCCGGTCTATGCCGGGGCCGAGCACGAAGAGCGGCTGATCGCCGACCTGAAGGAGACCCGCCCCGCGGCCATCGTCTACAACTCCGACTTCTGGAGCTACACCATCGACGGCCTGCCGATGAACGAGCGCTTCCCCGCGCTGGAGGCGGAGATCCTCACGCTCTACCCCGAAATGGAGTGCAACGAAGGATACTGCATCCGCTACCAGAACTCACCTTAAGCGTGTTTCCCGGGTCGGTCGGCGGGTGTCTGCCCGTTGTTCGGGCAATGCCCGCCAAACCGCCCGCGGAGGCCCTGCGCCGCCTTCAATCCCCAAGGGGCGCATGGTAGAGAACGGCCATGCTCTTCCCCCGGGGAAACGTACCTTCCAACCCACAATAAAAAGCGATTTGACATGACCCAGAAATTCGTCGCGGACCTGTCTGTCGTGCTGCCTGCCTACAGGCGCGTCAAGGAAGTCTGCGAGCTGATCGACGACCTCGCGGAGGCGCAGAAGACGGCGCAGTTCCGGGTCGTCATCATCAACGACAAGGGCCCCGAAGAGGCCTACGAGGCGACCCGCGCCTATGCCGAGGAAAAGCTCGAGTGGCTGACCATCTCGCGCAACGACGAGAACCTCGGGATCGACCGCAACATCGACCGCTGCCTTGCCGCGGCGGAGACGGAATTCGTGCTGGCCATCGGCGACGACGACCGGGTGAACGTGCCGAACTTCATCGCCCTGCTGGAGGCGCTGCCGACGATCGGCGACGACCTCACCCTCGTGGAATACAGCTACGTCTACGAGGACCTGACCATGCAGAAGGAACAGGTGATCGACCTCGGCCCCGCGCCGGATTTCTCGACCATCGAGGCGCGGCGGCGGTTCCTCTTCGCGCGCGGCACCAAGCTGGGCTTCCTCGGCTCCGTGCTGTTCCGCACCGAGGCCTACCGCAGCCATGCCGACCCGGCGTTCCTCGGGACCTGGTTCAACCACGTGGGCGCGGCGCTCAACATCCTGTTCGACGAGGCCTGCACCATCGGCTGGTGGTCGAGCCCCGTGGTGCTGAACCGCGCCGGCGACATCCGGGTGACAAGCTGGTCGGACCAGATGTTCGACGTGATCCACGGCTGGTGGCGGATGATCGAGCTGTCCTGCAAGAGCCACGGCAAGTGCACGATCGAGGAATACCGCGCCCGCAAGGCGGAGGTGACCTTCCAGTACGACAGCCCGATGTGGATGCTGTCGCGCCGGTCGGAGAACCTGATCACCTGGGACAGCCTGCCCACGCTGTTCAGCACCTTCGGCATCGAGGGGGCGGCACGGATGAAGTACTACGCGACCTGCATGCTGCCGCCGAGCCTGTGTCTCGCGATGAAGAAATCGGCGCGGGCAATCGGCAAATGACGAAACCCGACTTCATCTTCCTCGGCGCCAGCAAGTCCGGCTCCTCGTGGCTGCACAACTACTTCGTCCGCCACCCGGACATCTTCGTGCCCACCGCCAAGGACATCTATTTCTTCAAGGATTACTACCACAAGGGCACCGCCTGGTACGAAGGCTTCTTCGCCCCGGCGAAACCCGGGCAGGTGGCCGGCGAGATCTGCCACGACTACCTGCACAACCGCGAGGCCATCTCGCGGATCGCCGCCGACTATCCCGACGCAAAGCTCATCTGCTCGCTGCGCCAGCCGGTGGACCGGGTGATCTCCACCTATCTCTACGCCGCGCGGCACGGGCTGGTGGAGCCCTCGATCCGGGAGCACGGCGCGAAGGACCCGGGCCTGTTCTCCGAGGGGCGCTATGCCGACGACCTCGAACACGTCTACGCGCATTTCCCGCGCGAACAGGTGCTGGTCTTCCTCTACGACGACCTTCTGGAGGACCCCGAGGCGCTGGCGCGGCGGATCTCGGACTTCCTCGGCGTGCCCTACTTCGAATACGACCGGATCGGCGAGCGCGTGCGCGCCGCGTCGAAGGCGCGGGCCCCCGGCGTGAACAAGCTGGGCAAGAAGGTCGCCTCGGCGCTGCGCGCGGCGGGGCTGCACAACCTTCTGGGCGCGCTGAAGAACAGCGCAATGGTGCAGAAGGTGCTCTACAAGCCGATCACGGTGGACAACACCGCGCATTACGAGGAGCTGCCGCCGGAGGAGATCGCGCGCTACATCGACAACATCCGCCGGCTGGAGAAGATGATCGACCGCCCGCTGGACGGCTGGGTGCGGGACATCGAGGCGCACGCCCCCGGCGCCTGAGGCGCGATTAAGCGGCCCACGCGCCTTTGGCGCGATATAAGTGGGCCACACGCCTGTGGCCGATTCAGCGACCCCGGCGCCCGAGGCGCGATACCAGCGGCCCGAAGGCGGTGACGAGGTTGCGCCAGCTCGGTTTGGCGATGGCGAGGATCCCGGTCCTGCGCCACGTCAGCCAGATCATCACCACGGCCCCGACCGTGCGGACCAGGGCGGTGGCGACGGCGGCGCCGTAAAGCCCGAACCAGGTGATCCCCAGCCAGAGCGCCGGCGGATAGACCAGGAAGATCAGCACCGCGTTGACCCGGCCCTGGATACGCTCGCTCCCCGTCATGAGCAGGAGCGCGGAGGCCACCGAGCTGTTGGCCATGACGAAATAGCCGAACAGCAGGATGAACAGCAGCACGATGCTCTGCCGGCCGCCGGAGACGTCGCCGAAGAGCTGCAGCCAGAACGGCGCGCTGGTCAGGAAGACCACCGCCACCACCAGCGAGACCACGGCGATCCAGAGCGTGCCCTGCACCACGTCGCGCTGCAGTTCCTCGGTGCGGCCCTGCTTGTGGTGCAGGCTGGCGCGCGGCTGGAACATCGAGCGGATCGGCTCCACCGCCAGCGTGGAGAGCGTGGCGAGCCGCGCCGCGAGCCCGTAGATCGCCGCCGCCTCGAGCCCGAGCATGGCCGCGACCACCAGGAGGTCGAGCCGCTGCAGCGCGACCCGCGAGAGGTTGATGACGGCATAATGCGGCGCCGAGGCCTGCCATTCCCGGCGCGGCGCGTAATCGGCCGGGCCCGCCAGCCCGCCGATCCGGCGGGAGATGCGCCAGAGGTCGTAGAAGAAGCCCCCGACCAGCGGCAGGAGCAGGGCGGCCACGATGGCGCCGGTGCCGCCGCCCCAGAGCAGCGCCGCCGCGAGGATCAGCGTGCCGCCCACCGGGCGGATGACCTGGTAGGAGAATTCCGACCAGAAGATCTGCTTCAGCGAGCGCAGGAGCTGCCGGTCCAGCGTCACCAGCCCCCAGAACAGGATCGCCACGGAGGCCGCCACGGCGAGCCCGGTGCCCATGGCGCGCGTTTCCTCGGACCAGAGCAGGAAGGCCGTGTGCCCCACCGCCGTCAGCGCCAGCCCGGCCAGCGCCACGCCGTAGATCCAGCGCTGCAGCCCGCGCACCGTGTCGAGCCGCCCGCTTTCGAGGTAATGCGGCGCGAAGCGCAGGAAGCCCGTGCCGAGGCCGAGGCTGCCGATCGTGCCGAACAGGAAGAGGTTGTTCTGCAGGGTCAGCAGCAGGCCGGCCTCCGCCACGGAATAGTAGTTGCCGACGATCATGATCATGATCAGGCCGAGACCCTCGCCCAGCAGGCTGAGGATCAGGATGAACGCGCTGCCTTTCAGCATCTTGCGGGCCCCGCCCCTGACGTCTGGCTCATGATGCGGCGACGGCTCCCTGCGGGTTGGTGCGGTGGTGGGCCAGCTCGGCCTGCCGCGCCTCCACGAAGGCCTTGAACTCGGCCCGGAAGCGTTCGGCGGTGAAGCCCGCGGCGTGGTCGCGCAGCGCCTGCGGGTCGAAGCCGGGCAGCACGCGCTCCAGCGCCTCCACCCCTTCGAGCACCGCCTCGACGGTCGGTTCGTGGAAGAACATGCCGGTCCGGCCCTCGATCACCGTCTCCATCGCACCGCCCTCGGCAAAGGCAAGGACCGGGCGCCCGGAGGCCATGACCTCCAGAGGGATGATCCCGAAGTCCTCGACGCCCGGGAACACCAGCGCGCGGCAGCGGCGGTAATGGTCCTTGAGGTCCTCGAAGGACACCCGGCCGAGGAACCGCACGTTGGACCCGGCCCGCGCCTCGAGCGCGCGGCGTTCAGAGCCCTCGCCGATCACCACCAGCGGCTTGCCGGAACGGGTGAAGGCGTCGACCACGAGGTCGGGGCGCTTGTAGCTCGCCAGCTCGCCCGCGTAGAGGTAGAAATCCTCCGGCTCCGCGAGGTCCGGCCCGCTGAAGGCGCTGACGTCCACCGGCGGGTAGATCACCGCCGCCTCGCGCCGCCAGCTCTTGGCGATGCGCCGCGCGATGAAGCCGGAATTGGCGACGAAGTGGTCGACACGCGCCGCCGAGGCGGTGTCCCAGATCCGCAGACGGTGCGCCAGCCACGGCATCATCAGCCGCGTCAGCCGGCCCGCCTCGGCCCGGTAGATGTGGTACTGGTCCCAGATGTAGCGCATCGGCGAATGGCAGTAGCAGACGTGCAGCGCGTCGGGATGGGTGATCACCCCCTTGGCCGGGCCGCTCTCGGAAGAGATCACCAGGTCGTAGCCGGTCAGGTCGAGCGCCCGGGGCATCAGCGGCAGGTACTTCTGGTAGTGCTTCCGGCCGCCGGGCAGCCGGGCGATGAAGGTCTCGGTGATCCTGTGGCGGCGGATCGTGTCCGAGAGGTTCTCGGGGATCGCCGCATGGGTGTAGATGTCGGCCTGCGGGTAGAGCTTGCAGAACTCCTCGAGCACCTTCTCGCCGCCGCGCATCCCCACGAGCCAGTAATGAACGATCGCAACTTTCATGGGCCTGCCTGTCCTTGGAATTCCGTGCTCGTGCCTCGTGATGCGCCATAGCGGGCAGGGGGTAAAGGCGCAAAATGGCGCTTTCCCGGCGGCGGGCCCCAGGGGTGCCCGGGCGGGGGCACCGTACGGTGCAATTGAACTTCTTTAAGGCATCCAGCGGCAGGTTTCGGGCGCCGGCGCCCCTCATCCGCAACCCCGACGGGGCGCGCCTTTCATGCAGGGAGCTTTGATGTATGGGACTCTTGAACACCAAGGACGTGGAACAGCTGCCCGCCTTCGCCGACAACCAGCAATTTCCCGGGCACCCGGACGGCCTGCTGCCGGGCGGGCGGATGTATGTCTATGAACAGAACTCGGTGACGCTGTCCCCGGTCTACCGGGACCGGGACCTGACCACCATGATCGCCAACCCGGTCATGGCGACTCCCGCCGGCCGCTTCCCCCTGTGCTACCTGGTCGACGGCCGCTACCGGGTGGAGTTCCGCGACCGGAACGATGCGCTGGTGCTGTCGATCAACGACGTGGCGGTGGCCGACGACGTGTCGCTGGGCAGCATCTTCGACGTTGCGGACGTCGACGAGCTGCTGAACGACCGGACCCTCTCGTACAGCGCCGATCCGGAGTACCAGCAGGTCAAGGTCGGGCAGGTGCTGCGCGTCGCCGAGGACAACCACCTGTTCACCTGCATGCCGGAGGATTCGGAGAATTACCACCTGATGACCCGGGGCGGCGTGAAGCTGACCTACCGCGCGCGGGTGATCAACGCCGAGGCCTTCGGGGTCAAGCCCTCGGGCACGGCGGACAACACCGAGGCCTGGGACCGGCTGTGGGCGGCGGTGGCCGAGATGGTCGAAGGCAACAACCTCGGCGGCCCGCCCACCGTCCTGCTGCCGCGCGGGATCATCCGCGTCTCCTCCACCGCCACGCTGCCGCGCGGGGTCACGGTGATCGGGCAGGGCGCGGGCAAGGAGATCTTCAACGCCGCCGACGGGACCTGGGTCGTCGCGACCGGCACGGAGCCGCTGTTCTACACCGGCTTCCCGCTGAACACCGACGCGGGCAAGTGCATCGGCGTCGAGCTGCGCAACTTCTCCATGCAGCGCGACGCCGCCATCGCCGAGACCCCTCGGAGAACGGCCTGATCCACGGCCACCAGGCGATCGAGTGGCGGGTGACCAACGTCCGCATGAACGGCGGCCACACGCCCTGCATCAACCTGACCAACGCCTGGGACTGCCAGTGGACGCAGGTCACCTTCACCGGCGGCGGCGTGCCGGACGGCACCGCCTGCGTCAACATCCGCAACAGCACCGCCAGCACGAAGAACAGCAACTACAACCAGTTCCTGCAGTGCCGCTGGGAGGACATCGACGGCCCGATGATGAAGATGGAAGGCCTGCACCACAGCGTCATCCAGAGCAAGTTCCACGCCATCAGCAACCACAAGGGCACCCTGCCGCTGCCCGCCATCGAGCTGTCCGACAGCACGGTCTTCGTCGGCAACGGGCTGGCCAACCACTCCGGGCCCGTGGCCGCCGCGACCTGCAGCACCTACCTGCGCCTGATCAACGGCGAGTGCTACATCGCGGGCAACATCTTCCGCAACAACGACGGCATCTCGCCGATCGAGATCACCGGCAGCAACACCTTCGCCGGCGGGCACATCATCAGCGGCAACGTCTACGACGGCTACGTTCACCCGGCGATCCGCGACACCCGCACCGCCGGCAAGCCGCTGACGCTCGGCCCGGCGGAATGGGCGGTCTACCAGGGCGCCCCCACGGGCGTGCCCTCGCCGAACGCGACGCACCGGGTCGTGGCCGGGGGCAAGCCGAAATACGCCGAGGGCCGCTCCTACTTCGAACAGGACAGCGACAACAAGGGCCCGGCGCTGCACGCGCTCTACAGCCTGGGCTACGGCTCGGGCGTCGGCGACGTGGCGGCGCTGATCCAGAGCGGCAGCTACCAGCGCCCGGTGGCCATCGTCGAACAGACGCGCACCTCCGGCAACACCTCGACGGAGCTGCAGATCCGCACCGGCAAGGCGTCGACCGACGGCAAGAACTTCGTCGAGGGGGTCTCCGAGGCCGCGGGCGCTGCGGTCACGCGATTCGCGATCCGGCACGACGGGGCCTACCTGGTCGGCAACACCAAGGTGGTCGGCACGCAGCAGGCGGCCATCGCCGACAGCGCCGGCGGCGACGAGGTGTCGAAGATCAACGCGATCCTCGCCGCGCTGCGCGGCCACGGGCTGATCGCCACCTGACGGCCGGCGCCCGGGGACACCGGGAGGCGGAGGGACCGGGACCGGGGCGGCGCGGGCGCGCCCTCCCGGTTCCCGGATCCGGCCGGCGGTGCGCCGCTATTCAGTCGATGTCGTAGCCCAGCACCTCGAAATCGTCCTTGAACAATTCCCAGATGATGTCCTTCTCGTTCTCCGAGAGGGTGGGGCGCTTTGCCGGGGCGTCCTTGCTCTTGTTGACGTGGGGGATCTCGATCCGCTCCATCCCCAGCCTGTCGAAGACGACGTTCATCCCGCTGTCGATCTCCTCGAGCTTGACGATGTCGTTCACCATGCATTCGCCCCGGTGGTCGTAGAGGAACGAGACCTGGTCCTGCCAGTGCACGTGGTGGCGGCGGTAGGTCTTCTTCAGGTACTCGAGAAAGCTGTCGTCGCGCTTCATGCCGATCCACGACCGCAGGTCCGCCCGCTTCTGCATGTACTTGTACTGCGACAGGATCCGCTTGGTGGGATGCCGCACGATCGCGAACCTGTAGTAGTCGTAGAACCGGTCGCGCCCCATGGCGTGGCGCATCTGCAGCGCCGTGAGGTGCTGGAGCGCGTCGGTCTGGTAGCGGTTCATCTTCATCACCGGGCGCATCACCCGCCGGGGCAGGCGGCGCAGGCCCGGCAGCGCGCTGATGCCCACGAACCCCATCCAGAAGTTTTCCTCCGTGCGCTCCTCGCGCGGGAAGAGGATCCGCTCGATCGACGTCCCGCCACACTTCGGAATATGGACGAAAATGAACTTCCGGGCGTCAGACTTCATGCTTGGAATTCCTCAGTATTCGATCAGGAGCTGATAGAAGGTCAGCGCGACCAGCACATGCAGCCACGACATGATGAACAGCATCGGGAAACGCCGTTCGTAGATCGGGCCGTAGATGGACGGCAGAAAGAACAGGTAATAACTGGCCTTCTGGAAGGCATGGGTGAGCGAGGTCATCGTCAGGTACAGGGCGAATCCGCTGAACATGCCGCGCCGGTCCGCGTGCCTGTAGATGTCGCGCCACGACAGCAGGATCAGCATCACCCCGAACGGCAGGTGCACCATCCAGCCCTTGGTCGGGTTGATCGAAAGGTTGTGCGAGGCGACCAGCACGCCCACGCTCTCGAGGACGGAGTAGTTCGGGTTGGCGACGGTCCGCGTGTAGTTGAACTTCGCGATGGTGACGCTGAGCGTCTTGAGGAAGTCGAAGGACAGCTCGATCATGACGGCCGCGACGATCGCCCCGATGACGTAGGCCTTGGGCGAATCCACCCGGTCGTAGATCACCAGCGCGACCCGGAACAGCGCGAAGAGCTGGAAGTTCCGCTCGCCGATCAGCTCCCCCAGCACCAGCATCGCGAGGATCACCAGCGCCTCGTGCCGCCACTTCAGGTCGGTGCGGATCATGTAGAAGGGGAAGACGATGAACTCCACCTTCATGCGGGTCGCGAGGTAGGCCGCGTAGGGCCACATGAAATAGAGCCCCAGCGTCGTGGGGGTGATGAGCCGCATCCCGTAGAGCGCCCAGACCGTGGCGAAGCTGATGAAGAACAGCGTCAGGCGGAAGAACCGCTCGCCGGTGGTCGAGTAGAAGGCGTCGTCGCGGAAGATCCCGATGGACGACATGTCCACGAAGCCTTCGAAAACCCGGATCCCCAGATCGTGATCGTTGTCGATCATGTTCAGCGGGATGAAGAAGATGAACAGCAGCGCGAACAGGATGTGGCTGACCAGCGCGATGGTGAAGTTGCGCTGCTGCTCGTTTACCGCGTTCAGGCCAAGCGGTGCTTTTTCTGCATACATCTTTCGAAGATCTCCATGGCCTCCGACAGCTCGGCGGCCATTTTCGTTTCGAGCAGCTCGCGCACCTTCAGCTTCGCCTCCTCGCGGCGTTCGTCGGGCGTGAAGCCGCCCCAGACGGCCTTCTCCGCTCCGTTGTCCTGCTGCGCCATGCGCGGGCTGGCGGCGCGGGCGCGCTCAACCGCGCCCTTCGCCTCTTCCTCGGTCAGGACGTATAGCGCGTCAAGCTGTTCGGACGCCAGGAACAGGAGCTTTTCCGGCGCCGCGGTCATGTCCTTGAAGTCGATCAGGTAGATGTCGTCGATCTTTTCCAGCGCGTAGCTGTAGATGCGGATGAAGCGGACCAGCGCGCGCATCAGGTGGCGTTCGTCGTTCTGGCCGAACTTCATGTTCTGGCGCAGCATCGAGGAAGGCACGCAGTCCTTCGGGCTGCGGAACAGCACGATCGTCGGCACGCCGTAGCGCACCGCCTCGCGGATGTTGGACAAGCAATGCGTGTGGTGGCCGAGTTTCAGCTCGGGCCAGGCGGCATGGATCATCAGGCTCGAGAAGGTGTTTCCGGAGCGCGCCGCACCCTCCAGGCAAAGCCGCGACGAGGGCTCCACCGCCACGCCCCCGAAGGCGGAGGGGAACAACCGTCGGGTGACAGGAGAGGAACGCAGGCTGTCTCTGGCCACTTCGGTCATTCGGAGGGTGTTCATCAGGCCGTATCCATTGTGAAAAACGATTTCAGGTCCAAGTCCGCCACGGGTTCGCGGCAGCGCAGCGTAACCGTTCGGTAGCGGGAACTGCCCACCATCGCAATGGCCGAGACGTCATTTCGGGGTCCGGGCGGCGGGTTGACGTGCACCAACGCCACTTGGCTGGGCACTCGTCCGCCGAGACGCCGCAGATCATCCCTGACAGGGCTTCGCGGCGGCCACGCGCGCGGCAGGGAAGGTCGAAAAGCAGGCGGAATGGCAAAATCATTAGGGTTGCGATCGTGGAAAAGCCCGGTATTTTGCACTTGCAGCATTGCCGTGGGATATTGTCCCGGGGCGGTCCGTGAGAGTGTTTGCAAGACGGGACCACGCCGCGTTACGGATTGCCGATCCTGTACGATCGAACAGATGCAACAGGTCTCGGAAAAGGACGATTGATGACCGAATTCAAGGACACGCCCCTGCCCGGCCTCCGGGAGATCACGCCCCGCCGGTTCGGCGATCATCGCGGCTTCTTCAGCGAGAGCTACAGCGCCAAGGTCTTCGCCGAAAACGGCATCGACACGGTCTTCGTGCAGGACAACCATTCGTTGTCCGCGGCGGTGGGCACGGTGCGCGGCCTTCACTTCCAGTCGCCGCCCCATGCCCAGGCCAAGCTGGTGCGCTGCGGGCGGGGTTCGATCTTCGACGTGGCGGTCGACATCCGCAAGGGCAGCCCGACCTACGGCCAGTGGTACGGCACCGAACTCAGCTTCGAGAACGGCCGCCAGCTCCTGGTGCCCGCGGGCTTCCTGCACGGCTTCATGACGCTCCAGCCCGACAGCGAGATCGTCTACAAGTGCTCGGACTTCTATGCGCCCGAGTGCGACGGCGGCGTGCGCTGGAACGATCCCGGCATCGGAATCACCTGGCCCGAGACCGGCGCCGCGCCGGTGCTGTCGGACAAGGACGCCGCGGCCCCGCTGCTGGCGGACTTCGACAGCCCCTTCACCTGGGAGGACGCGGCATGAAGCTCCTGGTGACCGGCGGCGCGGGTTTCATCGGCTCGGCGGTGGTGCGCCAGGCCATCGCGGCGGGCCACGAGGTGGTGAACCTCGACGCGCTGACCTATGCCGCCTGCCTCGACAACGTGAAATCGGTCTCGAACGCGCCCGGCTACGTCTTCGAACAGGCCGACATCCGCGACCGCGCGGCGCTGGACGCGGTGTTCGCCCGCCACGCGCCCCGACGCGGGTGATGCACCTCGCGGCGGAATCGCATGTCGACCGCTCGATCGACGGCCCCGGCGACTTCATCGAGACCAACATCACCGGCACCTACAACATGCTGGAGGCGGCCCGGAAGTACTGGACCGAGGCCGGCCGCCCCCGAGAGCTTCCGCTTCCACCACATCTCCACCGACGAGGTCTTCGGCTCGCTGCCCCGCCGATCCGGAGGTGATGTTCACCGAGGACACGCCCTACGATCCGCGCTCGCCCTACTCGGCGTCGAAGGCATCGTCGGACCACCTCGTCCGCGCCTGGCACGAGACCTACGGCCTGCCGGTGGTGCTGACCAACTGCTCCAACAACTACGGGCCCTTCCACTTCCCCGAGAAGCTGGATCCCGGTGGTCATCCTGACGCGCTGGCCGGCAAGCCGCTGCCGATCTACGGCGACGGGTCGAACATCCGCGACTGGCTTTACGTCGAGGACCACGCCACGGCGCTGCTTCTGGTGGTGGAGAAGGGCGAACCGGGCCGTTCCTACAACGTCGGCGGCGAGAACGAGCGCACCAACCTCGAGCTGGTGAAGACGCTCTGCGCGATCCTCGACGAGAAACGCCCGAAGCGGCCGGCTCCTACGCCGACCAGATCACCTTCGTCACCGACCGTCCGGGCCATGACGCGCGCTATGCCATCGACCCCACCCGCATCCGCGAGGAACTGGGCTGGCGGCCCTCGGTCACGGTCGAGGAAGGGCTGGCGCTGACCGTGCAATGGTATCTCGACAACGAGGACTGGTGGCGCGCGCTGCAGGACCGCCACGGCGTGGGCGAACGGCTGGGGGTGAAGGCATGACCCCTTGGTGTTTCGGATCCTCGGGACAGGTCGCCATCGAACTGGCGCGGCGGGCGCCGGACGCGGTCTTCCTGTCGCGGGCCGAGGCCGACCTCTCCGACCCCGACGCCTGCCGCGGCGGCCATCGCGGCGCACGCGCCCTCGGCGGTGATCAACGCCGCCGCCTACACCGCCGTCGACAAGGCGGAGGACGACGAGGCGCTGGCCACCACGATCAACGCGCAGGCCCCCGCCGCCATGGCAGAGGCCTGCGCCGCGCGCGACATCCCCTTCGTGCAGATCTCCACCGATTACGTCTTCGACGGCAGCGGGACACGCCCCGCGCGCCCGACGCCCCCACCGCGCCGCTGAACGCCTACGGCCGGTCGAAGCTGGCGGGCGAGGAGGCGGTGCGCGCCGCCGGCGGACGCTGGGCGGTGCTGCGCACCTCTTGGGTGTTTTCCGCCCACGGCAACAACTTCGTGAAGACCATGCTGCGCCTGTCCGGGACCCGCGACGCGCTGAACGTCGTCGACGACCAGATCGGCGGCCCGACCTCGGCGGCGCGGATCGCCGAGGCCTGCCTCGCCATCGTGCCGGTGCTGGCCCGCGACGCCGGGACCTCCGGCGTCTACCATTTCACCGGCGGCCCGGACGCAAGCTGGGCCGACTTCGCCCGCGCGATCTTTGTCGCGGCCGGGCGGCAGGTCACGGTGACGGGCATCCCGTCCGGCGACTACCCGACACCGGCCCGCCGGCCGCTCAACTCGCGGCTCGACTGGCGCGACGCTCGCCACCTTCGGGATCGACCGGCCGGACTGGCGCCGGGACCTGGGCGAGGTGCTGCAAGACCTTGGAGAACAGACATGACCACGCGCAAGGGCATCATCCTCGCCGGAGGGTCGGGCACCCGCTCTACCCGCTGACCATGGGCGTCTCGAAACAACCATGCCGGTCTACGATAAGCCGATGATCTACTACCCGCTGTCGGTGCTGATGCTCTCGGGCATCCGCGAGGTGGCGCTGATCACCACCCCGCACGACCAGGACCAGTTCCGGCGCCTGCTGGGCGACGGCAGCCAGTGGGGCATGTCGCTGACCTACGTGGTGCAGGAAAGCCCCGACGGTCTGGCGCAGGCCTACCTGCTGACCGAGGACTTCCTCGACGGCGCGCCCTCGGCCATGGTGCTGGGGGACAACATCTTCTTCGGCCACGGCCTGCCCGAGATGCTGATGGCCGCCGATGCCCAGCCCGCCGGCGGCACGGTCTTCGGCTACCAGGTGGCCGACCCGGAACGCTACGGCGTGGTGGCCTTCGACGCGGACGGCACCGCGCAGGAGATCATCGAGAAACCGGAGGTCCCGCCGTCGAACTTCGCGGTGACCGGACTCTATTTCCTCGACGCGGAGGCCCCGGCGCGGGCGCGGGCGGTCAAGCCCTCGGCGCGCGGCGAACTGGAGATCGTCTCGCTCCTGCAGACCTACCTCGACGAGGGGTCGCTGAGCGTGCAGACCATGGGCCGCGGCTTTGCCTGGCTGGACACCGGAACCCACGCCAGCCTGCTGGACGCGGGCAACTTCGTGCGCACCATGTCGCAGCGCCAGGGCCTGCAGATCGGCTGCCCGGAGGAGATCGCCTACCGCAAGGGCTGGATCGACGCCGACCTGCTGCGGCAACACGCCGAGACCTTCAAGAAGACCGAGTATGGCAAGTACCTGAAATCCCTGCTGCCCGCCGGAACCTGACCCCTGTCTGCCCGTTCCGCGGGCAAAGTGCCGCCACCGCACCGCCCCGAAGGGCGGGTCCGGCTGGCACCGGACCGGTCCGTCAGGCATATAGGCCTACATCCGGCAGCCAGACATGGTAGGATGATCCGTCCGGCGGGGCGTCCGCGCCCTGCCGCAGCAGTCCAGCGCCCTGGAGCGATATGTTGAACGATATGAAGAGCGGTCCGCAGACCATCCCCTCCTCTCCCAAGGCCGATCAGGCCAGCAAGATCGATCCGCTGGCGCTGCTGTCCGCCGTCTGGCGGGGCAAGATCCTGATCGGGTTCGTGGTCTTCGTGGCCCTGCTGATCGGCGGCTACTACGCCTATGTCGCGGCCACGCCAATGTTCCAGTCGACCGCCGTCGTCATGCTGAACAACCGCGAGGAACAGGTCGTCGACCTGAACAACGTGATCGGCGGGCTGGGGTCCGACAGCACCGTCGTCAACACCGAGGTCGAGGTGCTCAAGAGCCGCGTGCTGCTGGGCAAGGTGGTCGACCAGCTCGACCTGACCACCGATCCGGAGTTCAACCCCTCCCTGCGCGACCCCGGCCGGATCGACATGGTCCGGACGCAGATCCGCAACGCCATCCTGCCCCGTCCCTCCGCCCCGGCCGAGATCCCCGAGGAGGAGCGTCAGCGCGAGGCGGCGATCAACCGCCTGCTGGGCGCCACGAGCATCCGCAACGTGCCCTCGAGCGTGGTCTTCCAGGTCACCGTCGAGACCACCGACCGGCGCAAGTCCGCGCTGATCGCCAACACCATCGTCGACACCTACATCCTCAACCAGCTCGAGGTGAAGTTCGCCGCCACCGAGCAGGCCACCAGCTGGCTGACCGAGCGCGTCAGCGGCCTGCAGCAGGCGCTGGAAGCCGCCGAGGCCAAGGTCACCGATTTCCGCGCCGCCACCACGCTGATCAGCCAGGAGGCGCTCTCCAGCCTCGAGATCCAGGTGAAGGACCTGCGCGACCGGATCCTCGACGCCGAATCCTCGCTCGTGACCGCGCAGGCCCGCCTGGCCGAGATGGAGGCCGCCGACACCCCGCAGCAGAAGGTCGAGGCCTCGCGCGATCCGCAGCTTCAGCGCCTGCTGAACAACATCGACGACGAGGCCACGGCGCAGACCTTCGAGAACCGCTTCAACCAGAACCTCGTCAGGGCGCGCACCGACGTGGAGCGGCAGCAGGACCAGCTTGCGCTGCTGGAACGCTCGCTGACCTCCCGCGAGGAGCAGATCACCCGCCAGAACGAGGACCTGATCACCCTCCAGCAGCTCACCCGCGAGGCCGAGGCCAGCCGGCTGCTCTACGAGTACTTCCTGACCCGCCTGAAGGAGACCTCGGCGCAGCAGGGCATCCAGCAGGCCGACAGCCGGATCATCTCGCCCGCCGTCGTGCCGATCCAGCCCTCCTCCCCGCGCAAGCCGCTGATCCTCGCCATGGCGGCGATGATCGGCCTGCTCCTGGGCAGCGCCTACATCCTGCTCCGCGAGCTGCGCGACCGCGCCTTCCGCACGTCGCAGGATCTCGAGACGACGACCGGCTACACGGTGGTCGGCCAGATCCCGATGTTCCCGATCAAGAAGCGCCGTCCGCTGATCGAGCACCTGAAGACGAAACCGGCCTCCGCCCCGGCAGAGGCGGTGCGCAACCTGCGCACCTCGGTCATGCTGTTCAACATCGACAACCCGCCGAAGGTGCTGATGACCTGTTCGTCCCTGCCCGGCGAAGGCAAGACCACGGTCGCCTTCGCGCTGACGCAGAACTACGCGGCCATGGGCAAGCGCGTGCTGCTGATCGAGGGCGACCTGCGCCGCCGGGTCTTCAAGGACTACCTCTCCGTCTCCAGCGACAAGGGCCTGCTGTCGGTGCTCTCCGGCGCCGCCACGCCCGAGGAGGTGATCCTGCACGACGAGCTGACCGGCGCCGACATCCTGTTCGGGGAAAAGGGGCCGAGCAACGCCGCCGACGTCTTCGCGACCGAGCAGTTCAGCATGCTGATGCGCCGCCTGCGCGACATGTACGACATCGTCATCATCGACACGCCGCCGGTGCTGATCGTGCCGGATGCGCGCCTGATCGCGCAGAACGTCGATGCAACGCTGTTCGTCGTGCGCTGGGACCAGACCCAGTCCGAGCAGGTGCTGGCCGCGCTGCGCGAATTCGAGAGCGTCGGCAAGCCGGTGAGCGGCCTCGTGCTGAACCAGATCAGCCCGGAAGGCATGAAGCGCTACGGCTACGGCTACGCCAACTACTCGAACTACGGCGGCAAGTACTACCAGCGCTGAGCGGATTTCCGGCGGGCCCTGGCCTGCCGGACCCTTCCGTGTACCCGGCGACCGTTGCCCTGCCGCGCAGCCGGTCCTTCGATGTCCTTAGGGCCTGCGCCCCGGCGCGACCCGTTCTTCGCGATGCCCTAGGGCCAGCGCCTCAGCGCAGCCCGTTCTTCGCGATGAAGCCCGAGAGCTGCGCCACCGCCGCCGAACGCGCGGCGGCGATCGCCGCCGGGCCCTCGCCGGGCAGCACCGCCTCGATCTCGAACCGCTTGGCACGGTCGGGGCCGGCCTCTTCCGGCGCGACATAGACCATCCCGGCGATGCGGAAGGTGCCGCGGGCGGTGGCGTAGAAGTCCTGCAGCCGCACATCCACCTTCACGTCCGGGTAGTCGCGGAACGGCCAGGGTTCGGCCGCCACCAGCCGCCCGGTGATCGCGTCGAGATCGCGGGCGATCTGCAGCGTCACGGCGCGCGACGGCTCGTCGGTCCAGAGCGGTCCGAGCGGCACGATGGCGCCGTCCTTGTCCTGCACGTGGATCTCCTCGCCCTGCGCGTAGACCGGCAGGGTGACGGTGGCCACCTCGATCCGGGCATAGCGGGAGGACACCTTCTCCATGGGCGCGGCGGGCGCGGCGTCGAAGCGCGGTTCGGTCCCGCCACAGGCCGCGAGGGCCAGCGCGAGGA
>NZ_CP021917.1 GCF_002814095.1 Sagittula sp. P11 | reverse complement strand
GCCGAGTTCATGACGAAGCTCGGCCCGCATTGCGCCTACGACATCGGACTACCGGTGAAGCGGATGGACGAATTCGCCGATGCCTGCCGGGCGCGGCTGATCGCCGAAATGCCGGAAGCGCTGAGCGTCTACTATGGTCATATCGGCGACGGCAATCTGCATATCGTGGCGCTGGACCGCGCCGTGACCGTGCAGCCGATGGACCGCATCAGCGGCATCGTCTACAACACGGTGCGCGACTTCGGAGGGACGGTTTCGGCCGAACATGGCATAGGCCTGCTGAAGAAACGCTACCTGCCTTATACCCGCTCTGCCGAGGAACTGGCGCTCATGGCCCGCATCAAGGCCGCGCTGGACCCGGCGGGGCTGCTCAACCCGGGGAAAGTCATCGACACCCCAAATGGAGACAAGACATGAATTCCCTGAAGACACGCCTTCTCGAAGGCGAGTTCATCACCGCGGCCTGGGCCGAACTTGGCTGCCCCGACATCGCGGAAATCCTCGTGCGGCACGGCTGGCCTGTTGTCCTGATCGACGGCGAGCACGGCATCGGCGACCTCGAAACCTGGGTTTCCGTGGCGCGGGCAGTTGAGGCCGCGGGCGGCGAGGTGATCCTGCGCGTGCCGGAAGGCACCGACACGATGCTGAAGAAGGTGCTCGACCGCGGCTTCCGCTCGATCGTCGTGCCGATGGTGAACACGGTGGAACAGGCGCAGCAGATCGCGCGGTCCTGCCATTACCCGGTGCGCGGCACGGGTGGGATCGGCCGTGGTTATGCGGCGCCCATCGTGCGCGGATCGGATTACGGCACGCGTCCGGACTATGCATCCCGCACGGCGAACGAGGACGTGCTGGTGTTCGTGCAATGCGAAACGCCGGAGAGCGTATCGGCGCTGGCGGAGATCGCCGGTGTCGAGGGCATCGACGGCATTTTCCTCGGGCCGAACGACCTTGCGGCAACGCTGGGCCACATCGAGGACATGGACCACGCCACGCCGCAGGCGGCCTTTGCAGAGGTCGAGGCCAAGGTGCTGGGCGCGGGCAAGCTTCTGGCAACCGTTCCGGGCGGCGGGCGCGACTTCGCGACCCTGCGGCAGAAGGGGTTCGGACTGGTCGCCGGCGTGAATGACATTTCCGTGCTTGTCGAAGGGATCCGTACCAGCGCCGCCGCGCGTGATGCCGAGCTTGGGCGCAACGTGGTGGACGCCACCGCAGCAGCCCCGCGCCGCTACTGATCCGCGCTTTTGAACAGGGGGGCCGCCGTGCTAAGACGGCGGAACCCCGAAAACAGCCAGAAGGACAGCCCCGCCAGATGCCCGCAAGACCCGGGATGCAGATCGAAACGCCGAAGACGCTGACCGAGATCGTGGTCGAGCGCCTGCGTCAGGCCATCATTGACGGGCATTTCGTCTTTGGCGAGAACATCTCGGAAGACAAGCTCGCCACGGTCTTCGGCGTCAGCCGGTCGCCGGTCCGCGATGCGCTCAACGCGTTGCAGTTCACCGGCCTCGTCACGATCATCCCGAAACGCGGCAGTTTCGTCTTCGTGCCGACAGCCGAAGAGGTGGGCGAGATCTGCGACTATCGCCTGATGCTGGAACGCGAGGCGCTGCGGCTGTCGATGGACGCCGACCGCGAAGGCTTCCTTGCTGCGCTCGACGACGCGGTTGAGCGGATGCGCGAACGGATGCTGGCGGGTGATGAGATAGGCTATGTCCGCATCGACACCGAGTTCCACAATCTGTTCTTCGACCATTGCGGCAACAGCCTCGTGCAGAATGCCTTTCACCTCGTCGAGGCACGCATCGCCACCATCCGCACCGCGCTCAATGCCCGGTTCAAGCAGCGGCGAGAGGACAGCTTCGACCAGCATGTCGCCATCGTGGAAGGGCTGCGGCAGGGCGACTGGGAGACGGTGCACGACGTGCTGGGAAAGCACATCACTTCAATCCGCGCGGACGCCATCGACGAACTCTCCCGCCCCGATCCGCTTGCCTGACTGCCGGACGCAAGACGCTGGACGCGCAGATCCTATGAGCGACGGGCACATTTGTCCGCCGCAGGGAATGACGTATGGGTTCAACTGATCTGCCCGCTTGCGCCCGCCTTACGGCGTCAGCTTCAGCGCGTACGGGTGTAGTTCTTGTGCCCGGCCCCAATTGGCCGGACACGGATCGGGTTCACCGCGCCATGGCGTAGAATTCCGGGTTGGGCCGCATGTTGGTCAGGTTCGCCAACCGGTTCGACATGCCGAAGAAGGCCGAGACCGCGCCGATGTCCCAGATGTCTTCCTCGGTGAATCCGTGCGCCTGCAACGCCTCGACGTCGGCGTCGCCCACTTCGTAGGCGCGGGCAGAGACCTTCATCGCGAAATCGAGCATCGCCTTCTGCCGGTCGGTGATGTCGGCCTTGCGGTAGTTCACCGCCACCTGGTCGGCAATGAGCGGATCCTTGGCCCGGATACGCAGGATCGCGCCATGGGCCACCACGCAATACTGGCACTGGTTCGCGTTGGAGGTGGCCACCACGATCATCTCGCGCTCGGCCTTGGTCAGGCCGCTCGGCTTGTCCATCAGCGCGTCATGGTAGGCAAAGAAGGCGCGGAATTCGTCCGGCCTGTGCGCCAGCGTCAGGAAGACGTTGGGGACGAAGCCGGACTTCTCCTGCACCGCCTCGATGCGGCTGCGGATATCCTCGGGCATGTCGGCGAGGTCGGGCACCGGGAACCGGCTGACGGGTGTATCGAGCATGTTGGTCCTTCCTTCGGGAGCGTTTCAGGTGTCGGTCAGGGCGGCGATCTGCGCGGCGTAGATGTCCATCGCGTCGCCGGGGTTTTCGTCGTGCGGATCGATGCGGACGAGGCAGGTGTGCGCCGCGCAACCCTGCCCGAAGGCGGAACTGCCGATGTCCAGGGTCAGCACATTTGGATTGCCGGACAGGTCCGTGCCGTCTGCGTCTCCTGTCAGCCAGGCGCCGGTGGGCAGGACGGCGACGCCCGGTCGCTGCGTGTCCGTCACACGTGCGGTCGCAAGGCAGCCCCCCCGGGCGTTCCAAAGGCGCACCGTCGCGCCGTCAGTGATGCCGCGCTTCGCTGCATCCTCGGGGTGAAGGCGCACCTGTTCGCGGCCATTCCGCTTTTCCGCCCGGCTGCTGCCTCCGGTTTCAAGCTGGCTGTGAAGGCGCCCCTGCGGCTGGTGAGAGACCAAGTGCAGTTCGTCCTCGGCCGCCCCGCCCAGCCATTCGGCTGGCGGCTGCCACGCAGGATGCGGCGGGCAATCGGGCAGCGCGAGCTGGCCGAGCTGCCGGCTGCCAAGGACGATGCGCCCGCTCTCCGTATTCAGGCGGTTCGCCTCCGGCTCCGCGCGGAAATCGGAAAGGTGCGGCACGTCGGGACGCCGGGGGCAGGGCGCATGGCCCTTGGTCCAGAAGTCCTCAAATGGGGGCATGTCGAAACCCAGCCTGTCCGATGCGTCGGTCCGGGTCAGATCGTAGATGTGGCGCAGCCAGCCCATCTCGTCCCGGCCCTCGTCAAAGGCATCGCGGACACCCAGCCGGTCGGCCAAGAGGCAAAAGATGTCGAAGTCGGATTTCGCCTCGCCAAGTGGGGCGATGGCCTGCTGCATCGCCAGCACCAGGTCGGATCGCTTGTTGCCCGCGATGTCGTTGCGCTCGATCGAGGTCGAGGCCGGGAGGAGAATGTCGGCGCGGCGGGCGGTCGCGGTCATCATCGGGTCCTGGACGATGATCGTTTCGGGCCGCGTCCACGCTTCGGACAGACGGTTCAGGTCCTGGTGGTGGTGGAAGGGGTTGCCGCCGGCCCAGTAGACCAGCCGCGCATCGGGATAGCGCCGCGTCTTGCCTTCGTAGGTATAGGACGCGCCGGGGTTCAGCAGCATGTCCGCGATCCGTGCCACGGGGATGAAGCTGCGCAGCACGTCGCGCCCCTTGCTCATGGCGGGTGACTTGCCAGCAGACATCGCCGCGCCGACGCCGCCGAGCGATCCGTAGCCATAGCCGACACCGCCGCCGGGCAGACCGATCTGGCCGAGCATCGCCGCCAGCCCGAGCGCTGCCCAGAACGGCTGTTCGCCGTGGTGCGCGCGCTGGAGGCTCCAGCTTACGGTGAGCATGGTCCGCGTGTCCGGCATCTGCTGCGCCAGGGCACGTATCTGCCCGGCATCCAGTCCCGTGATCTGCGCAGCCCAGTCCGCGTCCTTGCGCTGCCCGTCGGTATCGCCGGACAGGTAGGCGAGAAAGTCGTCTGCCCCGCTGGTGTAGGTCGACAGGAAGCCCGCATCGTGCCGCCCGGCAGCCAGAAGCTCGCCCGCCAGTCCCAGCATCAGCGCCGTGTCCGTGTTCGGCCGGATCGGCCACCAGTCCACGTCCATCCAGCCGGGCATGTCATCGCGCAGAGGCGAGACGAGAACCACCTTCACGCCCCGGTCCCGGATCGCACGCAGGCTGTCCTCAAGCCGGTGGGTGCCGATGCCGCCCGCCTCGTTCTGCGCGGTGCGCGGGCTGAGCGCGCCGAACACCACGAGCGTTTCCGTATGCGCGGCGATGCTCTCCAGCGTGTTGGCCTCGCCACCGCAGGCGCCGTCATCCCCCAGAACGTGACGCAGGATCACCGGCCCGGCGGCAATGGAATAGGTATCCACATGACCGGTGTAGCCGCCGACGAGGTTCATCAGCCGTTTCAGCAGGGAAGAGGCGTGATGGAAGCGCCCACAGCTTGTCCAGCCGTAGGATCCGGCAAAGATCGACTCGTTGCCGTGTTGCTTCGAAACCCGCGTGATCTCCTTGCTCACGAGGTCCAGGGCATGGTCCCAGGACACGGGGATCAGCCGGTCCGAACCACGCGCCCTGCCGGTTGAACCCGGCCCGTGCTCAAGCCAGCCCTCACGCACCAACGGGCGCAGGACGCGGCGGTCCGGTTTCGCCCATTCCGGGACGGAGTGGATGATCGGAGAGGGGGCGGAATCCTGCGGTAAAGGCTCCACGCCGATGATGCGGTCCTCTTCCACCAGCAGTGTGTAGGCGCCCCAGTGGCTGCAGTGCGGAATGCGTCGGATGGTCATCGCGGACTCAGATCACGGCTTCAATTAGGAAGGGGCCGCGGCGGGAGCAGGCCGTCTTGAGCAGGTCGGCGAAGCTCTCGGCGCTTTCGGCCCTCGCGGCTTCCACACCCATGGCGCGGGACATGCCCACCCAGTCGAGCGCGGGGTTGTCGAGGTCCAGCATCTTCCGGGCGTTTTCGCCCGCAACACCGGCACCGACGTTCTTCAGTTCTCCGTGCAGGATTGCGTAGCGACGGTTGGCAAAGACGATGGTCACCACGTCCAGCGCCTCGCGCGCCTGGGTCCAGAGCGCCTGGACCGTATACATGCCCGATCCGTCCGCCTGCAGGCTGACAACCTTGCGATCCGGGCAGGCGACGGCTGCGCCGGTTGCCATGGGCAGGCCGAGGCCGATGGCGCCGCCGGTCAGTTGCAGGAACTCGTGCGGCGCGGCGCCATAGGTGTGGCGGAAGAAGTCGCGACCCGACGACACGGACTCGTCGCAGATGATCGCCTGCTCCGGCATGTGATGCGCCAGCGCCAGTGCGATGGCCTCCGGCGTCAGTTTGCCCGTGGCCAGGGGAGCGGCGTTGCGCGCAACGTGGCGAGGGGCAGGGGCGAGGCCGACCTCCTGCCCGAGGGCGTCAACGGCGGCGGCCAGATCGGTGGCCGCATCGGCCATGTCGATCACCTTGCAGGTCTCGGGCAGCATCTTTCCGGGCTTTCCGGGGTAGGCGAAGAAGGCCACCGGCGCCTTGGCACCGATCAGGATGACCTGCTCCGTCGTGGCAAAGCAGGCCAGCGCGTCGTCGACCTTGTAGGGCACGCGGTCCAGCGCGATACGCCCCGCGCCGCGTTGCATCCGGCCGTTGGATTGCTGGGCCATCAGCCGCGCACCGCTTGCCTGTGCAATGCAGTCGAGGATGTCCAGAGTATCGGCACGGAGCGCCTTGCCGGACACGAGGATCGTCGTCTCGCGCCCGGCACGCAGCGCCTCTGCCGCCGCGCCGATACGATCCGGATCGGGTTTGGCGGGCGAGGGCGGTGCGAGCACGACCGCCGGAACCGGCGCAGTTTCAGACCATGCCGCATCGGCGGGCAGGATCAGCGTTGCGATCTGGCCGTTGCCGGAACGGGCGGCCTGGATGGCCTCTTCGGTCTTTGTCTTCAGGGAATCCGCGTCGGCGCGTCCGACCCAGTGGGACATCGGGCGCGCGAGACTTTCGATGTCGGAGGTCAGCGGCGCGTCCAGCGCAAGGTGATGGCTGGCGTGATCGCCCACCACGTTGACCATCGCCGTGCCCGCCCGCCTGGCGTTGTGGATGTTGGCCAGTGCATTGGCCAGACCGGGCCCGAGATGCAGTAGCGTCGCCGCCGGCTTGTCGGCCATGCGCGCATAGCCATCCGCCGCGCCGGTCACCACGCCTTCGAACAGGCCCAGCACGCAGCGCATCGCGGGCTGCCGGTCCAGCGCGGCAACGAAGTGCATCTCGGATGTGCCCGGGTTGGCAAAGCAGGTGTCGATGCCGTTGGCCAGCAGCGTCTCGCAGAGAATGTCCGCCCCGGTGGTGCTGGCGGTGATGCCGGTATCGATGGTCATGCGATTTCCCTGTCGTTCTCTGTGTCTGGGTCGTTCATTGCACCAAGCGCCGCCAGCCGTGTCCAGTGGCGCGCGGCATCCGCGAGCGTGTCGCGAAACAGGTCGAATTTGTCCCGGGCATAGTCCGCCTCCGGCCCGGTTGCCGGTTGCACGCGTTCTTCCGGAGCGCCAATCCAAAGGTCGGCGATATCCTCGTTCGACGCCCCCAGCAGGTGTTTTGCCGCCACGGCGGCCAATCCGCGCGGCCCGGCGTGGGACGTCGGACTGCGCAGGACCGTGCGGCCTGTCACGGTGGCAAGGAACCCGGCGAAGGCCGCATCCCGGGCGAGCCCGCCGCCAAGAGCCAGCGCGCCTTCACCCGTGCCCATCATGTCGTGGCTGGTGCGCGCGGCGAAGGCGAGCGCCTCCCGACCGGCCCAGGCGATCTGTTCAGGCGTCGTGGCGGAGGTCAGGCCGAAGATCGCAGTGCTGGCCTGCGGTTCGGTCCATGGCGTGCGCTCTCCGCCCGGAGCCATGAAGGGGTGCAGGACAATCCCCGAACGCGTCGGCGCCACGCGCTCGGGCAGGTTCGCGAAGCGATCCGCGAGGTGGGACAACAGGCTTGCGCCGTTGAAACACGGATGCACGCAGAGGTAGCCCTCGCCGATCACGAACTTCTGGATCATCGCACCGCGCGGCGTTTCAGGCATTCCGTCAGGGTCGTTGCGCAGGCAGGCATGGATGGCGGATGTGCCGAAGACCGAGGCGTTCGACACTTCCTTTCGCGTGCCCAGCCCGATGCCGATCAGGGTGGCCTGCACGTCGCCCGGTCCCATCAGGACGGGCAGACCGTCAGGCAGACCCGTCAGCGCAGCGGCAGCGGAGGTGAGCGCTGCGCGCGCCTCACCGACCGCCTTCATCTCCGGAAGCAGTTCGATTCCGCGGTCCAGACCCAAGGCATCCTGCACGTCCCTGGACAAGGCGCCGGTGCGCCAGTTGCCCCAGAGCGGCAAGACGACTGTAGGCTCTCCGACGAGCTGTCCGGTCAGTTCGTGGAACAGCCATTCCTTCAGACGCAAGGCATGGTGGATACGCGCCAGCCGGTCCGGTTCGTGGCGCTGCAGCCAGAGCAGTTGCAGGCTCTGAGCGGCGGCCGTCGGGCGCGAGGCGGTGATGGCCTCGACCCGGTCGACGGCCTTCTCCAGCTCCGCCACCATCCCGCGCGCCCTTCCGTCCAGCCATGTCAGGGCTGGCCCGACGGGCGCGCCAGCGGCATCCAGCGCCCACAGGCCGTCGCCCTGACCGGTCAGAACCAGCCCTTCCGGACTGCCCTCTGCCTTCTTGGCGCAGCTGCGCAGCACATCCCACGCCAGGGCAAGCGTCCGGGGCATGTCCTGCTCCACCCGGTCGCCCTGCCGCCGCATCGCATCGTTGGGACGTTCGACCTCCGCCACAAGGCGGCCCGAAAGGTCGAAGGCCGCCGCCTTGACCGAGGTGGTGCCGCTGTCGAGACAGAAGATGATGCGCGGTCGCATGGTGTCAGGACGCCTTGCGCAGGGCGGCTTCAGCGGACTTGCTCTGCTGGCCGTAAGTCTTGAATTTCTCCAGCACCTCGGCGATCTGCGCGCTCGACAGGACCGGAGGCTCGCCGTTCGGCAGCAGCAGCAGGTACTGGTGGGCGAGTTCCTCGACCGTGACGGCCAGCGACAGGGCCTTGGCGATGTTGATGTGCCCGGTGATGACCCCGTGATGCGCCATCAGGCAGGCGCGGCGGCCCTCCAGCGCCTCCACAACCCGATCCGCCAGCTCCTGCGTGCCGAACAGCTCGTAGGGCGCGCAGCGGATGCTCTCGCCTCCCGCCGCGGCGATCACGTAGTGGATGGCGGGAATGTCCCGGCCAAGGATCGACACGCTGGTGGCATGGGTCGAATGGGTGTGCACGACGGCGTTCAGGTCAGACCGCGCCTGCAGGATATCGCGGTGAAAACGCCACTCGCTCGACGGCAACACGTCCCCTTCGTAGGAGGCATCCCATTTCATCGCCACGACGTGCTCCGGCCGAAGCTGGTCGTAGGGAATGCCCGTGGGCGAAATCAGGAAACCGTCGCCGTGGCGCACGCTGATGTTGCCCGAGGTCCCCTTGTTGATTCCGAGGCCATTCATGGCGCGGCAGGCTTCGATCAGCTCGGTACGCAGGTTCAGCTCTTCGTCGGTCATCGGATGGTCCTTCAGGTACACAGGTGATGCGGGCGATCCCCCGCGAGAAAGCGTGCCACGTCCTCGGCGATCATCGTCGCCGCCTTCGTCGCGGAAAAGCGCGAGGCGCCGGCGATATGCGGGGACAGGGTGACGTTCGGCAGTTGCAACAGGGGCATGTCGGCAGGCGGCGGTTCAGGGGTGAATGTATCCAGCGCCGCGCCGCGCAGATGGCCCGAGCGGAGCGCATCGTAGAGCGCGTCGTAGTCGAGCACCTGCCCCCTCGTGGTGTTCACGATGTAGCCGCCGGGCTTCATCGCCGCGATGCGCTCGCGGCTGATCATGCCCATGGTCTCGGGCGTGACCCGCGGATGCAGGGTGACCACGTCGGCCTGCGCCATGAGGTCGTCCAGCGGCAGCTTGCGCAACCCGGCGGCCAGTTCCTCGGGGGTCAGCTCCTTGAAGGGATCGTAGATCAGGATGCCGCAACCGAAGGGCTGCAACAGCTTCGCGACGCGGGTGCCTATGTCGCCGAAGCCCACGATACCCACGGTCAGCTCGCACAGTTCCGGGCCGGCGTTGTCGTAATGGTAATAGTCCCGGCTGAAACTGCCGTTGCGCACGGCCATGTGCCCACGCACGAGGTTGCGCGTCTCGGCCAAAAGCGAGGCCACGGTGAATTCCGCTACGGCAGAGGCGTTCCGTCCGGGGGTGTTCACCACGGTGATGCCGCGCGCCCGGGCTGCCGGCATCTCGATGTTCACCGGGCCGCCGCGCGACACGGCGATCAGCCGCAGGTCCGGCGCATGTTTCAGGCTGTCGGCGGTGATGGGCGCCAGATGGGTGACGAGGATGTCGAGCCCTTCGAGGAAAGAGAAGTAATCCTCCGGCCTTCCGACGAATTCCGCCACGGGCAGGGAGGGGTCGTGCTTGGTCGACTTCAGCTTCAGCGGCCAGTCCAGCTCCATCTGCCGGAACTCGGTCGGGGTGTCGGAAAGGCGCGCCGCAAGGGCTGTGCGGAACTGCTCGGGCTTCATGAAGCCGTCGCCGATCACACCGATGGTCAGCGGCTTCGTCTGCGGACGGGGGGACGTCAGGGTCGTCATGGCTCAGACCTCCTCGGTGGTGCGGCTGTCGCTCAGCCCGGGCAGCACGGAACGGAAGCGTTCCGGGTCAATGCCGCGCTCTGTCAGGACTTCGGCGGTGTGCTGGGCAAAGCGGGGCGGGGCGGAATGGTACCGAACCGGCGTGCGGGACAGTTTCACCGGGCTGCCGGTGCCGCGATAGGCGCCGATGTCGACGACCATTTCCCGGTGCCGCGTATGGGGATCGTCGACCACCTGGTCGATGCTGCGCACCGCACCGCAGGGCACCCCGGCGCGGATCAGCGTCTGGGCCAACGTCTCGCCGTCATGCGCCGACATCTCCTTTTCCAGCGCCTCTTTCAGGGCCGCGGCATGGGCCAGCCGGTCGGCGTTGCTGGCAAAGCGCGGATCGTCCGCGATCTCCGGTGCCCCGACGGTCTGGCAGAGCTTCACGAACTGCCGGTTGTTGCCCACGGCGAGGAAGATCGGATCGCTCCCGGTCGCGTAGGTGTCATAGGGGCAGATGTTGGGATGAGCATTGCCTGTGGGCTGCGCCACCTTCCCGGACATGTAGTAGTTGGGCAGGTGGGGATGCAGCAGCGAGACCCCGCAGTCATACAGGGTGGTCTCGACGAACTGACCCTTGCCGCTGCCGTTGCGTTCGTGCAGCGCCATGCAGATCCCCAGCGCGGCATTCAGGCCGGTCACCATGTCGACCACCGGCAAACCCGCGCGCAGCGGGGTGCCGCCCGCCTCTCCGTTGACGCTCATGATGCCGCAGACCGCCTGGATCGCCGCATCGTAGCCGGGCAGGCCGCCCATCGGTCCGTCCGCGCCGAAACCGGAGACACGCGCATGGATCAGCCGGGGAAAGCGGGCCTGCAGCTCATCGGTGCCCAACCCCCAGCGTTCCAGCGTGCCGGTCTTGAAGTTCTCGATGAACACATCGGCGTCGGCCAGCAGTTCCAGCAGAAGCTCCCGGCCGGCCTCTTGCGACAGGTCGACGGAGATACCGCGCTTGTTCCGGTTCAACCCATGGAAATAGCTGGCCGCCCCGTCGCGGAAGGGCGGGCCCCAGCCGCGCGTCTCGTCCCCGGCGGGCGGCTCCAGCTTGATCACGTCGGCGCCGTGGTCGGCGAGGATCTGTCCGCAGTACGGTCCACCCAGGACCCGGCTGGCATCGATGACCCGAAGGCCGGAAAGGGAACTGTGTGGCTGCATCGGGGTCTCCGTCGTCGTTTCGTGGTCACGCATCTTGCAAGTGCGCCTGTGCGTCGATGTCCTGCCGCCATGCGGCGGCGAACGCGGGGTAAGTTTCCGACACCTCGTCCAGCACCCGCCCCCGCAGAAGGGCGAGCGTCTGTGCATCCGGGGTGGGGGTCCGGGGCGTCCGTTCCTCCGCGTCGTAGTCGAACCCGGTCTCGGCGCGGATGCTGTCGGCGCTCTCCCCTTCGTGGGCCGACTGCAGGGAAAAGCGGGCCTGCGCCTTGTCGAAGGAGAACAGCGCCTTGCTGGTCAGCAGGGCGACCGGGCCGCCGGGCCTGTAGACGTCTTCCGGGCTGGTGCCCGGGGCCGAGATGAAATCGACCTTATCGACCAGAACCCGGGGACTGTGTTCCTCTCGGAAGAGGATGACGCGCGGCACGACGTAATAGAGGTAGGCGGATCCGAAGGACCCCGGCCAGCGCACCTTCGTCGCGGGATAATCGCCGACACCCACGAGGTTGACGTTGGCCTGCCCATCGATCTGACCGCCGCCGAGGAAGAACGCGTCGATACGCCGCTGGCCCGCGCAGTCGAACAATTCGCACGATCCATTGGTGAAGAAGTTGTGCTCGGCCGAGCCGAGGATCGAAATCCGCACATGGCGCTCCGGCTCTGCCAGGGCCCGGCACAACATCGCGCCCGCTGCGGGAATTGGCGAGGACGCGCCCACGGCGACATGGCGGACGCCTTCCAGCAGGCGCGCGATGGTGAAGATCAGGGTTTCGCGGGGGAGGGTTGTCATGCGGTGACCTCCTGTCGCTGCCAGTTGGCGGGTTCTGCCATCCATGCGTCGAAACCCTCCTGCGTCCGCGCGGCTGCTGCGTAGGACATCAGCGTCTCGGTGTCGGTCGGGTATTCGCCCCACAGCCCGTAAGGCCATGTGCCGCGCGGCACATGTGCGATTGCGGCCACATAGAGAGCGGGAAGCACTCCGGCGGCGAGGGTTTCATCCTCCAGCAGGTTGCCCTCGTAGATGCGGTCGACGGTCACGAGGCTCTCTGCCGAGGCGTAGGCCATCGTTGCGAGTTCGCGCCGCCGCCCGATCCAGACGTTGCCGTACCGATCCGCCATGGGGGCATGGAAGATAGCCACGTCCGGATGGATCGCGGGGATCAGCGTCACGGGGTCGGGCTTGTCCGAAAAGGGGTTGTCGATGACCTTCCAGTCGGGCCGGTTCTTCAGGACGTCAGAGCCGATCAGGCCGCGGATGGACAGGAACGGCGCCCCTTTCTGCGCGGCGATCAGGCCCGCGTGAACCGCGGGACACGTGGCGTCGATGACCCTGAGGCTGCCCGCCTTAACGGCAGCATTGAAGCGGGGCGCACCGCCTGCTTCGCCAAGGCTGACGGCACTGGTCTCCACCTCGGCCACGCAGCCGGCACCGATCAGCATGTCGACCTGCAGACCGCCCGTCGGCACGCAGACAAGCCGAAGGTCGCGCAGGCCGCTGTCGATCATCGGGCGCGTCATCGCCATGGCAACGCCAGCGTAGTCGACGGGCAAGGCTATGCGCATTCCGCTGCGCAGCCGCAGCGCCATGTCCTTCAGATCGTTCAGCATGGGGCGCCCTTCTCCGATATTGCCGCGCCGCAGCGCCAGATGTTCCACAATTCAGAACAGTAATCCGGAAATAAAGGTAGACCGGCCTCAGGTGGCGTGTCAATGGCCCGGAACATGCCGTCTCCCCCCGAAATCTTGGCCTGAAATCAGACATTGACAGATCGAGAATCCGAACGAATGATATTCGGCAATACAATGTTCTATAATTTGGAACACGGAGGAGGTGAAGGTGACCCTGGCTCAGCAGGAAGAAATCGCGGCTCTCGACCCGCCGGCGGCAGGACCCATGAGTTCAAGCGCAATCGGATCCAGCATCTCCATCCGCGAGGTGACCAAGCGATACGGGGCCTTCACGGCAGCGGACCGTATTTCCCTCGACATCGAGCCGGGGGAATTCGTGACGCTCCTCGGCCCCTCCGGCAGCGGCAAGACCACGCTGCTGAACCTCCTTGCCGGGTTCCAGTCGATCGACAGCGGCGGGATCGTCGTCGACGGCAAGCCGATCCATGGCGTGCCGGTGCACAAGCGCGGCTTCGGCATGGTCTTCCAGAGCTACGCGCTGTTCCCGAACATGACCGTCGCCCAGAACGTGGCCTTCCCGATGCGGATGGCGGGCGTGAACCGCGCCGAGAGCGATCGCCGCGTGGCCGAGACGCTGGACATGATGCGCCTGTCCGAACACGCGTCCAAACAGCCCTCCGAGATGTCGGGCGGGCAGCAGCAGCGTGTCGCCATCGCCCGCGCCATCGTGATGCGGCCGAAGGTCGTGCTGATGGACGAGCCGCTGAGCGCGCTGGATCGCCGCCTGCGCGAAGAGATCCAGATCGAGATCCGCGCCCTGCACCAGGCCATCGGCAGCACGTTCCTCTTCGTGACCCACGACCAGAGCGAGGCGCTGACCATGTCGGATCGCATCGCGGTGATGGAGCAGGGCAAGATCGTGCAGGTCGCTTCGCCGGAAGAGATCTATCGCCGCCCGCGCAACCGCTTCGTCGCGGGCTTCGTCGGTGAAAGCAACCTGATCGAGGCCGAGATCCTGCGCCGCGAAGGGGGCGCCCTGACGCTGCGGACCCGCACCGGTCACCAGTTCCGCGCGGAATCGCGGGATGAGGTCACGGGCCGCAATGTCACCGTGCTCGTGCGGCCGGAACGTCTGCGCCTGACCGACACCGCGGGGCCGGGCACGATCCCCGCGCGGGTCGTCTCGGCGCTGTTTCTGGGCGAGGTTCTGCGGATCGAGATCGAACTGGACAGCGGCGAATTGCTGCTGGTGCGGTGCCCTGACCGCGCGGGCCATGCCCTGCCGGCAATCGGCAGCGTGCAGCATGTCAGCTGGGGCGCCGAAGACGGCTGGGTGATCGCATGACCGATCTTTCCGCCTCTGCCTTTCCGCGCCGCCCGGTCGCCGAGCGGGTGAAGGCGCGGCTGACCGACCCTGCCATGCTGCTGGTCCCGGCCTTGGCCTTCCTGGGCTTCATGTACCTGATGCCGCTTGTCGACCTGGTGCGGACCAGTGTCGAAGGCGCGCCCTGGTGGGCCGACCTTGCCCGGGTCTTCTCGACGCCGCTCTATCTCGACTCGCTCGTGCGCACGATGCGTATCGCCTTCACCGTGGCGCTGCTTTGCGCGATCTTCGGATTGCCCGCGGCGCTGCTGATCCAGCGGACCAAGGGGATCACCCAGGTTCTCGTCGCGACGGCGATCATCCTGCCGTATTTCATCGCCATCCTGATCCGCACATACGCCTGGATGGTGCTGCTGGGACGGAACGGCCCGATCAACAAGTTCGCGGTCTGGATCGGCGCCTTCGACGAGCCGCTGGGACTGCTGTTCAACCGGGGCAGCGTTCTCCTGGGGATGTCGGCGGTGCTTCTGCCGATCATGGTGCTGAGCATCTATTCCAGCCTGTCGCGCCTCGACCCTGCGCTGCTGCGTGCGGCGCTGGCGAACGGGGCGGGACCATTGGCCGCCTTCTGGCGCGTGCTTCTGCCGCTGACCCTGCCCGGGATCGGGGCGGGCTTCCTGCTGGTCTTTGTCCAGGCGCTGGGATTCTTCATCACGCCGACCCTGCTGGGTGGGCCCGGCGACATGATGTTCGCCATGCATATCACGCAGCAGGCAGACACGATCACCGGCGAAGGTTTCCTGCAAGCGTTGGCCGTGGTGCTTCTGGTCATCACGCTGATCACGGTGGCCGTCGCGGGCCGGTTCCTTGGCTTCGAGTTCATCTGGGGCGGCAACCGTCAGCCCGCACCGAAGCTCAAGCACATCCGCACCCCCGGGAAACGCCCCGGCGGTCTGCGGGCAACCGCCGCCGACCGCATCGGCTGGCCGGTCCTGCGCCTGATGGGGCATCTGAATGCGCGCTGGGGGGCCTGGACCGTCCGGATCGTAGGCGGCCTGATCGTGGCGACGCTGGTCCTGCCGATTGTCGTGGTCATGATCATCTCGTTCAGCAAGGCCAGCTACCTGACCTTCCCGCCACCCGACTATTCGCTGCGCTGGTACGAGAAGTTCTTCTCCGACCGCAACTGGATGTCGGCCTTCTGGAACTCCCTCGGGATCGCGGTGATCTCGGCCGGGATCTCGGTCACGCTGGGCGCGGCCGCGGCCATGGGGATCGTCCGCAGCACGATCCGGCACAAGTCGACCCTGATGCTGCTGCTTGTCAGCCCGATGATCGTGCCGCCCGTGGTGCTGGGCCTGTCGCTCTACAGCCTGTTCCTGAAGTTCGACATGGTGGGCACCTACTGGGGCCTTGCCGCCGCGCATTCGATCAACGGCATTCCCATCGTGGTGGTGATCGTCGCGGCCTCGCTGCAGGGCGTCGACCGCCAGCTCGAACAGAGCGCCGCGGTGCATGGCGCCTCTCCTCTGACGGTGTTCCGCACCGTGACGCTCCCGGCCATCGCGCCGGGGATCGGGGCGGCGGTGTTCTTTGCCTTCCTGCATTCCTTCGACGAGCTGGTCCTGACGCTGTTCCTGTCCAGCCCGCGGATGAAGACCCTGCCGCTGATGCTTTGGGGGGACATCAACTACCAGCTCAACCCGGTCCTCGCCGTGGTCTCGACCCTCGAGGTCCTGCTGGTGGTCGGCGGCATCATCCTGGCGCGCCCGGTTCTGACCCGGGCCCGCTGAAGACCGACAACGACAAGACCATAACGATCAATGAAGGAGGAGAAGACATGACTGGTAACAACTGGAGACGGACGGGCGCCTCGGCGCTGGCGATCACGGCCCTGCTGGGGGTCTCTGTCCAGACCGCCGCGGCGGACGAGGTGATCATGCAGGACCCCGGCGGCAGCTACGGCGACGCCCTGCGCTCGGTGATGTACGACAGCTTCGAGGACGAGACCGGCATCGACGTGATCACCGTTCAGGAAGCCCGCTCCGGCCCGCGGATCAAGGCGCAGGTCGAAGCCGGCAAGGCGGAATGGGACCTGACCTTCATCTTCGACCAGGAAACCAAGCTGCTGGGCGACTGCTGCCTTGCCGACATCGACTATGACGCGCTCTCCGACGAGGCGAAGGAAACGCTGGCGACGATGCCGGACAACCTCAAGCGTCCCAAGGGCGTGGCGCTGCAGGTCATCGGTGTCGGGCTGGTCTACAACACCGACGTCTACAGCGGCGAAAACGTGCCCGACAGCTGGGCGGACTTCTGGGACGTCGAAGCCTTCCCGGGCAAGCGCTGCATGCCCGCATGGCCGCGTTTCAACATGGAAGCGGCGCTGATGGCCGATGGCGTGGCGAAGGAAGACCTCTATCCGCTCGACATGGACAGGGCGCTCGCCAAGCTGGAGGAAATCAAGCCGCATGTGACCAAGTGGTGGACCACATCGGCACAGTCGCCGCAGCTTCTGCTGGATGGCGAAGCGGACATGTGCATGGCCTACACCGGCTCGACCTCGATCCTCGCCCTCGAAGGCGCACCGATCGAAGTGGAGTGGAACGAGGGTTTCGTGTACTACGACTTCTTCTCGATCCCGAAGGGCGCTCCGAACTACGAGAACGCGCTGAAGCTGCTGTCCTGGCGGCTTGATGCGGAACGTGCGGCGGAACTGACCTCGACCTACCCGGTCGCGCTGCCCTCTTCTCTGGTCTACGAAAAAGCGGACCCGGAGATCAGCCGCTACTGGGCCAACCGTCCCGAGAACATGGAGAAGGCCATCGAGTGGAGCCCGGAATACTGGGGCGCCGCGTCGGGTCACGGCGACATGACCAACGAGGAATACGGCCAGGAACAGCTGAACGCGCTGCTTGCGCAGTAGGCAAAGGCCAAGGCAATAGGGCGGCCGCGGGTGAAACTGCGGCCGTTGCCTTGCAAGCCCGCCTGCTGGCATGGTGCTGCGGACCGGACACCTGCCCGACAGGGACCGGCCAGAAGACGAAGTGGGGGACATGGACAAGGCATTCATCAAGGGGCTTCGGCTGATCGAGGCACTGGCCTACAGCGACGGACCGCGCGGCGTGACGGAACTGGCTGCAGAGCTTGAGCTGACCAAGAGCAACGTCCACAGGCTCCTGACCACGCTGTCCATGCACGGCTACGTGCGGCAGGATCCCAGGCATTCCGGCTACGAGCTGACGACCAAGATCTGGGAACTCGGCAGCCAGGTGATCCGTCGCATCGACCTGACCAGTGTCGCACGTCCCGCCATGGAACGGCTGGCCGCGCTGACTGGCGAGACGGTGCACCTGTCGACCCTCGACGAGACCGATGTCGTCTACCTCGACAAGATCGAAAGCAGCCATCACATCCGGGCGCATACCCACGTCGGGCAAAGGGCGCCCGCCTACACCATGGCGACCGGCAAGGCGATGCTGGCCCAGATGCCGGATTCCTACCTTGAACGCTTCCGCTACAAGCTGGAGGCATTCACCCCGACCACCATCACCACGATGGACGCGCTGTACCGCTCCGTCGACGAGGTGAGGCGCGCTGGATTTGCGCAGGTCCCGCACGGAGAATGGCGCGAGGGCATCGCGGCCTGCGCCTGCGCCGTTCTCGGCCCGCAGGGCGATCTTGCGGGCGCGGTCGGCGTGTCCGGCCCGGATCTGCGCATGACCCAAGAGAAGCTTGACGCCTTCGCCCCCCATGTCGTGGAGGCCGCCCGCAAGATCTCGGCAGCATTGGGCTACATCGAACCGGACCGGTCGACGAATTGAACGAAGGGTGACCCGCGGCCCATGGCCATTGGCAAACCGCAATGTCGAAGGTCTAAACCCTGATTAAATACCCCTTTGGTCATTCTTCGGCATGGCGCGTATTTCGACACGCCATGCCTCCGCCGCCGTCACATGCGGAGACCGCCAGCGGCTGTCCGCGATCGGCTCAGGAGAGCCAGTCCAGGTAGGACTGCGTGCCGCCGTTGCGCGTGTCCGAATATGCGGCGCGCGCATCGATTGCCGACGCTTCTTCCGGGGCCGACAGGACGCGGGTCAGCGCATCGCGCACCAGCTCGGCCTGGCCCGGCGTGAGGTTGCAGGGATCGAGGTCGAAATAGCCTTTCTCGACTTCGTGCCCCCGAACCACGATGGGCGGATCGAGCCGGCCGAAGGCCACCGCGAACTGTGCGGCCGAGGCGCCCGCCTTTGCAGGATCGACAAAGACCCGCAGCCGTTCGAGCGGGTTGTCGGTGGGATCCGGCAGGGGCAGGGCTGTGATGCCGGGCAGGGCGCAGGCCGCCTGCCACATCTCCAGCGCCCGGGTTTCCTCGGCCCGCACCGCGGCATGGTCGCGCTCCAGCCATTGCTCCATCGCGGCGATGGCGCCGGCGATGCTCTCCTTGCCGATCTTCATCCCGCGCCCGATCCCGATGTTCTGCAGGTAGGCCGCGCGCACCAGATCCCGCCGCCCGGCCACGATGCCCGAGGTCGGCCCGCCGAGGAACTTGTGCCCGGAGTAGATCGCGATGTCCGCCCCCTTGGCCAGCATCCCGGTCAGGTCGTATTCGGAGGCCGCATCGACGATCACCGGGACGCCCTTTGCGTGGCAGATCTCCACGAAGCGGTCGAGCGGCATCATCCCGTAATCGACCACGTGATGCGAGACGACGTAAAGCGCGGCACAGGCGCCTTCGAGCGCAGCTTCGAGCTGGTAATCGCGGGTCAGGGTCGATTGCCCGACGATATGCAGCTTGCCGCCAGCCAGTGCCACGGCCTGCGCCACCGGCGCACCGTATTCGCACAGATGCCCCATCTGCACCGCCACGCCATTGTCCGGGCCCGGCTCCAGCGGCAGCGCCTCGACCTTCGCCGGGTCAAGGCCGGTCAGGCACCCGGCGATGGCAAGCGTGATCCCGGCGCTGGCGGAGGCCGTCAGGAAACCCGCCTCGGCACCGGTCAGCCGTGCGATCACCTCGGACGCCCGCGCCTGCAATTCGTGCATCTTGACGAAGCGGGGCATGACCGCCGCCGTAGCCTCGGCCACCCTCTTGCTCGTCACGGAACCGCCGAGCGAAGTCATCGTCCCCGAGACATTGACCACGCGGCCCAGCCCGTTGGCATCGTGCCAGCTCCAGTCCACCCCGTATTCTTCGTTCTTCCGCATGGGACACCCTTTCAGCTTGCGCAGTATTCCATAGTTATGATTTATGATCCCCAATCATGGAGATCCGTATGAGCGACACGCCCGAACCCCGCCGCACACGCACCAGCGGCCTCGACCGCGCGCTGCAGATCCTCGACATCCTGACCGAGCGGCACGGGCCGATGACGGGCTACGAGCTGGCGAAAGCCAGCGGCGCGCCGCCCTCGACGGTCTACAAGATCGTGGACGAACTGATCGAGCGGGCGATGCTGACGCGCACCTCGGACGATCGCGTCTGGCTCGGGCCGCGGCTGATGCGTTACGGGCTGACCTACCGCGCCCGGATGAACGCGTTTGGCGAAGCGGAACGGGCGATGTTCGCGCTGAACGAACGCGTGCGCGAGATGGTCCAGATCTGCGCCCGCGACGAGGGCATGATGCAGGTCGTGGCCATGGCAGAAGGCTCCGCCGGACCTTTCCGCGTCACCTCCGACGTCGGCACCCGGGTGCCGCTGAACTGGACGGCCTCCGGGCGGCTCCTGATCGGGCACCTGCCCGACGCGAAGCGGCTCGAGGTGTTCCGTGCCTGCGCGCGGCCGTCGTCCACCGGGCTTGCCGAAACCGACCCGCAGCGCCTGTCGGAGATCAGCCGCAAGGACTTCCTCGACGGCCTCTCGGTGCAGATCGACACGTCGGAAGACCAGGTCGCCTGCATCGCCGCGCCGATCCGGGACTTCGACGGCGAATGCCGGCTGACCCTCTCCGTGGTGATGCCCAAGCACCGGGTGGAAGAGAAGTTCGAGATGGTGGCCCGCGAAGTGCGGGCGGCGGCCCGGGACGTCGAAAAGGCGCTTGGCCTGCGTCACGGCTGACCCTGCTCGGGGGCCAGTTCGAAGATCGCCTCAACCTCGACCGTGATGCGGTTGGGCAGAGATCCCACGCCGAAAGCGGAGCGCGAATGCACGCCCGAGGCGCCGAAAACCTCGCCAAGCAGGTCCGATGCGCCGTCGATCACGAAGGGATGGCGTTCGAAATCCGGATCGGCATTCACCATGCCGAGCAGTTTCACCACACCCTTGACCCGGTCGAGCGAACCCAGGTGGTCGCGCAACGCGGCGAGAATGTTGATGGCGACGAGGCGGGCATGGGTCCGCGCCTCCTCAGCCGTGACTTCGGAGCCGACCTTGCCGCGCCGGAGCGTCCCGTCCGCCTCCACCGGGCCCTGGCCCGATACATAGATGAGCCCCGCCGCCACGCGCACATTGGTGAAGGCGCCGATGGGCGTAGGTGCACGCGAAGGCAGGCCGAGGTTCAGGCTGTGCAGACGCGCTTCCGGTGTCTCCGCGCCCGGGGTTTCAGAGAGGGTGGCGGGTTCACTGGACATGTCGTACCTCGGGAATCTTGCAATAGGTCAGGTGATCTGGGGCGAGCGCATGGGCCTCGGGCGTTCCGCGCGCGCAGCTCTCTTCGGCAAAGGCACAGCGCGTGCGGAAGACGCAGCCAGAGGGCGGCGAGAGCGGGCTCGGGATATCGCCCTGCAGTGCCACGCGGTCGCGCGGCGCGCGCGGATCGGGCAGCGGGATCGCGGAATTGAGCGCGCGGGTATAGGGATGGCCGGAGGCGCGGTGCACGTCGGTGACCGGACCCACCTCCATCAGCCGCCCGAGATACATCACCGCCACTTGGTCGCAGAGGTAATTCACCACGGACAGGTCGTGGGCGATGAACAGCATGGTCAGGTTGCGCTTTTCCCGCAGGTCGAGCAGCAGGTTCAGCACCTGCGCCTGGATCGAGACGTCGAGCGCAGAGACGCTTTCGTCGGCCACGATGAACTCCGGTTCGAGCGCGAGCGTGCGGGCAAGGCCGATGCGCTGGCGCTGACCGCCGGAAAAGGCATGCGGATAGCGGTCCATGTGGTCGGGTGACAGGCCGACCTCTTCCAGCAGGGCCGCCACACGGTCGCGCCGTTCGCGCCGGGTGCCGATATCGAAGGCCTTCAGCCCTTCGGCAACGAGGTCGCCGACCTTGAGGCGCGGGTTGAGGGAGGACACAGGGTCCTGGAAGATGATCTGCATCCGGCGGCGCATCTCGCGCATCTCGCGCGGGGGCAGGGCGGTGATGTCCTGCCCGTCAAAGATCACCTGCCCGGAGGTCGGTTCCACAAGGCGCAGCAATGTCCGGCCCAGCGTGGTCTTGCCGGAACCGCTCTCGCCGACGAGGCCCATGATCGCGCCCTTCGGGATGTCCAGCGACACGTCCTCGACCGCGTGGACGGTGCCGGAGCCGGTCTGGAACCGCTTCGTGAGGTTGCGCAGGCTGACAAGCGGGCTCATGCGGCTTCTCCCGCGTGGTCGAAGATGCAGGCGGACCGGTGGCCGGGGGCCTTGGTCTCCAGCGGGACCGGCGACATGCAGGCGTCCTGGGCAAAGGCGCAGCGCGGCGCAAAGGCACAGCCGGGCGGACGGGCGGAGAGCGGCGGCACGGAACCGGGGATCGGCACGAGACGGTCCTGAACCCTCGGATCCGGGTGCGGGATCGAGTGCAGCAGCCCTTGCGTATAAGGATGGCGCGGCGCATCGAAGAGCGCATCCACGCCCGCCTGTTCGACCACCGTGCCGGAGTACATGACGGCCACCTCGTCCGCCATCTCCGCAACGACGCCCATGTCGTGGGTGATGAACAGGATCGTCATGTCCATGTCCTTCTGCAGGCGTCGCATCAGGTCGAGGATCTGCGCCTGGATCGTCACGTCGAGCGCGGTGGTCGGCTCATCCGCGATCAGCAGCGCCGGGTTGCAGATCATCGCCATGGCGATCATCACGCGCTGCCGCATCCCGCCCGAAAGCTCGTGCGCGTAGGAATCCACCCGCTGCGCCGCGCCGGGGATCTCCACGAGGTCCAGCATCTCGATGGTCCGCTTGCGGATCGCCTTGCTGTCGAGATCCTCGTGCAGAAGCAGCATCTCCCCCACCTGGTCGCCGACGGTGAACAGCGGGTTGAGCGAGCTCATCGGCTCCTGGAAGATCATCGACATGCCGGGACCGCGCAGGGCCCGACGCTCTGCCTGGCTCAGCGTGTTCAGATCGTGGTTCACCCCGTCCCGCGTGGTGAACCGCATGTCGCCCGACACGACCCGGCCCGAGGGCGGCAGCAACCCCATCAGCGCCAGCGAGGTCACCGACTTGCCCGAACCGCTTTCGCCCACCAGCGCCAGCGTCTGCCCCCGCGCGAGGCTGAAGCTGACGTCGCGCAGGGCGGTCAGTTCGCGGCGCCCCTTGCCGAAGGCGACGGTGAGCCCGTCGACAGTCAGGATCGGTTCGGTCATGGGAGCCTGCGCGCCGCCTGCTGGAAATCGCAGCCCAGCACGGTGCCGCGCGGTTCGAAGACCTTGTCCATCACCATGGCATTGCCCTGGCTGTCCAGCACGTCGATGGCGCAGTCCTCGAGGTCGAAGACGGTGAAGTCCGCGCGCATTCCCGGGTTCAAACCGTCCTTGCCGGACAGGCCCAGCACGGACCGCGGCGCGTTGGTCGAGGCCTCGATCACGTCGTCGAACGGCAGACCCACCGCCAGCAGTTTCGAAAGCGTCGTCGCCATGTCGTAGACCGGGCTCGCCATCGAATGCTTGTGCAGGTCGGTCGAGATCGAGAAGGGCCGCAGGCCGTCGGCGATGGAGTCGCGCGCGGTCTTGAAGTTGAACGACGCGCCGCCGTGGCCGATGTCCATGAGGATGCCGCGCGCCGCGAGGTCCTGCGCCATGCGGAACAGCGCCTCGGTGTCGCGGATCGACCCGGCGGGCTTGCCGTTGAAACAGTGGGTGACGATGTCGCCGGGCGAGAGGATCTCGAACACCTCGTCGATCAGCGGGGGCGGCTCGCCCACGTGCACCATGAGCGGCAGGTTGGTCATCTCGGCCACGCGCTTGGCGATCTTGGCGGGGGTGATGCCCCAGCTGCCGACGATGACGCCCGACGCGCGCACCTTGATACCGCAGATCACGTCGCGGTTGGCCTCGATCACCTCCAGCGTCCGGTCGATGTCGATCGACCGCCAGTCGATCAGTTCCGGCACGCGGTTGCAGGCGACAAGCCCGATGGAGCCGATGTTGAGGAAGGCCTTGATGGTCTCGGACTGCGGCTCGATCACGTATTCGCGCAGCCCGTGGAAGCTCGCCTCGCCCGCCGACCCTGCGTCGGCCATGGCGGTGACGCCGGTGGGGCGGCCGGCCTCCGACGCGCGGATGGAGATGTCCGTGCCACCGTGCCAGACGTGCACGTGCAGGTCGCACCAGCCCGGCGAGAGATACGCGCCGTTCAGGTCGAGCACCTCGGCGTCAGCAATGGCAGAAGCCGCCACGGTGCCGTCATCGGCGACGTGGATCGCCTCCGGCACCCGGTCGAAACCGGTGGCCCGGAAGTTGGTCAGGGTGAGCGCCATAAGTCAGGTCTCCTTGGCAAGTCTGGGATCGAGCGCATCGCGCAGGCCGTCTCCGACGATCTGGAGCGACAGGACGGAAAGCGCGATGGCGATGCCCGGGAAGAGGATGAGGAAGAAGGCGTTGTCGATGAACTGCCGCCCTTCGTTGACCATGATGCCCCAGGTCGGCGTCTTGGGATCGACACCAACGCCGAGGAAGCTGAGGCCCGCCTCTGCCAGCATGGCATAGGCGAAGATGAAGGTGGCCTGCACGAGGATCGGCGAGAGGATGTTGCGCAGCACGTGGGTCAGCATGATCGCGGGCGTCCCGGTGCCAAGGGCGCGGGCCGCCTCCACGAAGGGCAGTTCGCGGATGACGAGGGTGGAGGCCCGCACGATACGGGCGATGCGCGGCGTGTAGACGACGGAGAGCGCGAGGATGACGTTGCCCATGGTGCCGCCGAAGATCGCCACGAGCGACAGCGCAAGCAGGATGTCGGGGAAGGCCATCATCGCGTCGATCAGCCGGGACAGCGCGGTGTCCAGCTTGCGGAAGAACCCGGCGACAAGCCCTAGGATCACGCCAAGCAGCGTGGACAGGACCGCGACACCGAGGCCGATCATGAGCGAGGTCTGGCCGGCGACAAGCAGCCGGCCCAGCAGATCGCGTCCGAAGGCATCGGCGCCAAGGACGTATCCGCCGGTACCGGGCGCCGAGAGACGGCTGCGCACGGACATGCCGCCGATCTCGGTGATCCCCAGCGTGGGCAAAAGGAAACAGGCAAGCACGATCAGGACGAACACCACCAGCGCACCCATGACGGAGGGACGCGCCGAGAGTTGCCGCATGAGGCCCGGGGGCGCTTCGGAGAGGGAACCGCTCATCAGTATTTCACCCGTTTGTCGACGACGAGGTAAAGAAGATCGGTGGCGAGGTTCACCAGCACATAAAGCGCCGCGACCACGATCAGCGTCCCCTGGATCACCGGGTAGTCGCGCCGCAGCACCGCGTTGACCACGAGATTGCCCATGCCCGGCAGGTTGAACACCCGTTCCGTCACCACGGCGCCGGACACCAGCAGCGCAAAGGTCAGGCCGACCACGGTGATGATGGGGATGCCCGCGTTCTTCAGCGCGTGACGCAGGACCACGCGACGTTCGGTCATGCCCTTGGCGCGGGCGGTGCGCACGTAGTCCTCGCCCAGGATGTCCAGCATCGAGGCACGGGTGAACCGCAGGATAAGCGCGGAATTGGTGATGCCGAGCGTGATGGCAGGCAGGACCAGGTGGCCCATGCGCGTTGCGAAATCCGCCTCCGGTCCGCCATAGCCCGAGACCGGGAACCAGCCGAGGTCGGTCGCCAGGAACCGCTGGAACAGCAGGCCGGTCAGGAAGGACGGGACCGAGGCCGCAAGCATGGCAGACGTCACCGATATCTGGTCCCCGGCCGACCCGCGCCGGTAGGCGGCCCAGATGCCGATGGGTGCCGCGATGACCAGCGCCACCACGAGGGAGAAAAGCGCGAGGAAGATCGACGGCTCCGCACGGTCGGCCAGCACCTGCACCACCGGCTGATCGAAGAACAGAGAGGTGCCGAGGTCGCCCTGCACGGCGTTGGCGAGGAAGGTGAAGTATTGCACCGTGATCGGACGGTCGAGGCCAAGCCGGACGCGCAGGTCGTCGACTTCCTCGGGCGTGGCATCGGGGCCGAGCATGAGGCTTGCCGGATCGCCCGGGGCGAGGCGGACGAGCACGAAGGCGATGGTGAGCACGAGAAAGATCACCACGATCATGCCTGCGAAGCGGTTGGCCAGATATCTGCGCATGTGTTCTTGTTCCGGCTGGAATGGCCGGCCCCGCAAGGGACCGGCCGATTGTCAGGTCACTCGGCCATCTTCGCGTTCCAGAAGGCCGGCCACGGCGAGGGCGCGACGCCTTCCAGACCCGCGGCCTTGCCCTGCAGCGCGTTGAAGTTGCCGACCTTGATCAGGCCCACGTCTTCCAGCACGATCTGCTGCAGCTCTGCAAAGACTGCCTTGCGCTTCTCCGGATCGCTTTCCGAGGTGAAGCGGTCGAGGATCGCGTTCTTCTCCGGGTTGTTCCAGCCCTCACGCGCGGTGGCGAAGAAGGAGGAGGTCAGCGCCGGTTCCGGCAGGAAGGGCGAGTGGGTGATGTAGATGTCCCACAGGTCCGGGTTGTCGCGGTTCTGCGCCAGCGTCGCCCAGTCCACGACGTCCATCTGGACCGTGAAGCCAGCCATCTCAAGCGCCATGCGGGCGACTTCGGCCATCTGGTAGTGGAACTCGTACTGGCGCGAGGTCAGGATGCGCAGCGGCGTACCGTCATAGCCCGCCTCTTCGAGGTAACCCTTGGCCTTCTCCTGGTCGTTCTGGTTGTACAGCTCAACACCGGCATCCGACCGCCACGCCCAGCCCTCGGGGTACATCGCGCCATCGGTCTGGAAGAACTTCTCGTCGCCGAAGGCGGCAAAGAGCATGTCGTCGAAGGGCAGGGCGGCCTGCACGGCCTTGCGGATCGTGAGGTCCGTCATCAGGCCTTTCTTGTGGTTGATCGCAAAGACCGGCCAGCCGAAGGGCTCCAGCAGCACCGGCTCCGCGCCTTCCGACTCCGCGATGCGGTCGTAGGCCTCGGTCGACAGCCCGTCGGCATAGGCAAACTGCCCGGAGAGCAGACCCTCGACCCGGGTGTTGCCGTCCGGCACCGGGATGAAGCGGATCTCGTCCGGCGTCTGCGCGCGCTCGGCGGCCCCGGTCGGCTGGGTGTAGCCGTCAAAGCGGACAAGCTGGGTGTACTGGTCGGGCTGATGCGCCTCCAGCTTGTAGGGGCCGGTGCCGATCACGGTCTCGATCTCGGGCGCGATGATCTCTTCGGGGTAGATCGCGGCAGCGGAGTTCGAGAAGGCCAGCAGCGACATCAAGGGCGCATAGGGCGTCGAGAGCGTCAGGGTGATCTCGTTCGGTCCGGTCGCCTCGACGGAAGAGACCTTGTCGGCGATGCCCTTGCCCCGGCTCGCCACTTCGAGCCAGCGGTCGAGCGACGCCTTCACGTCGGCGCTGTCCATGGAAGACCCGTCGTGGAAGGTCACGCCTTCGCGCAGCGGGATCACGTAGGTCAGGCCGTCCTCGCTGATCTCCGGCATGTCGGCGGCCAGCAGAGGCACGACCGACCATGTGTCGTCGAAGGTAAAGAGCGTTTCCACGAAGTGCTGCGTGACGATGCTGACGACGTCCTTCGTGGACACCATCGGATCGAATGTATCCGGCTCGCCGATGATGGCCACATCGAGCGTCTCGGCGCTCAGCGGCGCGGCAAGAAGCGCCGTGGCAGCGGCGGTCAGGAAGAGTCTGGAACGGTGGATCATGACGTTTTTCCCTGGGTTGTTTGATTTGTTCTTGTCCCCTCATAAGGTCGGAATCAGTACACAGCAGTCAACTATACTCCATAACTGGAGATCATGGCGGGATTGGTTGAACCAGAAAACAGGTGCGGCGAACATCAGCCAAGGATGACCATCAAGGTTGTATGCCGCGGATGAAAGGCCTTGGTTTATTGATCGAACCACGTTGTTTTGCGTCGCCGGTCCGCCGCCTTCGTGACGCCCCGACGTCCCGGCTTTCTGGACCCTGTCGGACGCAGCGATCTGCCGTTCATCCGGACCGGCGGTCGGCTTCTGACCCATCTCGAAAGCCGACTCTCGCCAACAACCTTCGCTGTTGAAGCCGCCCGAAGACCCCATCCCGGAAAGCGCCGAAAGATCAGTACCGCCTCGGCAGAGCGGGATTGCCCCGGTCCAGGTGCCGCTGCAGGTCACATGAGGTGAAGTCGTGAGGGACACGGCCCTCTCTCAGGGGAACCTCAATCCGGGCGCGGTTCGGAAATTCCGGCCCATCACAATAAGTGTTTCAGGCGCTCGAGGCAGGTCGGACATCGCTGCGCCGCCGCAGGAACTCGATCAGCAGTCTCAGCTCGCCACTTGGCTCGGCCTCTTGGGGCCAGACAAGGTAGTAAAAGCTCCCCGGATCTTCGAATGCCGGGCCCACCTGCACCAGCCGGCCGGACTGAAGCTCCCGGTCGGCGAGGAAATCCGGCAGGAGCGCCGCGCCAAGGCCCGACGTCGCCGCGTTGGCAAGCGACAGGAACTGGTCGAACAGCGCGCCGCGCAGGTGGCCCGGCGCCACGTCCTGCTGCAGGAACCAGCTTTCCCAGGCGCCCGGCCGGCTCGACAGGTGCAGCAAGGGCATCCGGAGGAGATCGGCGGGGGTCACCGTATCGGGCAGGCCCGTGTCCGGGCGCGCGACCGGCACAAGGCGATTGCGCGCGAGGGGAAGAAATTCGACCCCCGGCCAGTCCGCGGTGCCAAAATGGACCGCCGCGTCGAATTTTTCCGCGGCGAAATCGAACGGGCTGTTCCGCGTGGTGCGGTTGATGTGCACCTCCGGGTGGGCTTGCAGGAACGCCCCCAGATGCGGATCGAGCCAACAGAACCCGAAGGTCAGCGGGATCGCCAGGCTCAGGGCATTTCGCTCGCCCGCAGCACGCAGCTGCAAGCTGGCCTGCGCCAGGTCGGCAAGACAGTCCCGCACGGACCGTGCGTAGCTGCGCCCCGCCGAGGTCAGGCGCAGCCCCTTGCCTTCACGGATCAGAAGTTTCACGCCCAGCTGATCCTCCAGGCTCTTCAGCTGACGGCTCACTGCCGAATGCGTCAGATCGAGATCCCGCGCCGCCGCGACAGCGGTCCCGAGGCGATCCACGGCCTCAAGCGCGCGCAGGCTGCTGATCGTCGGAAGAAAGCGTCGCGGGATCGACATGTGACAAAAGCTCCAAGGTTCGTGCGCACAAATCACTTTTCGGGCGCGCCTCCGTACGGCACTTTCTCATGAAATCCCATGGGAGACTTGCTCTGATGCAGACTGTTCCGACGTTCCGCCACGCGCAGAGAACTCATTCGTTGGAGGTTTCCGAAATCGTTCAGCTTCCGGACCGCGCCGCAAAGCTGAGCGCCTCTGGTCAGGTCACCGTCCTTTTGTGCAACAGCACGCCGGTGGTCCTGCCCTGCGACACGGACGACCGATTTCGCCTGACTGCCATAAAACTGGCCGCCTATCAGAAACAGCCGCTGGCAAAGGGAACAGCCCAATGAGCACGGCAGGAATTCTTTGGGAACACACGAACGGCGAGGGCATCCCCGAGACCCGGCTTTCGTCCGGCAAAGAGGCCGATCTCTTGGTGATCGGTGGCGGCTTCACCGGCTGCTCGGCCGCGCTTCAGGCCGCGCGGTCAGGTGCATCGGTGATAGTGCTCGAAGCCGAAACGATTGCCCATGGCGGCTCCGGCCGCAACGTCGGTCTGGTGAATGCGGGGCTGTGGCTGCCGCCGGACGATGTCGTGGCGACCATGGGTGAGGCTGCGGGCACGCGGCTGATCGAAGAGCTGGGCCAAGGCCCCGCGACGGTCTTTTCCCTCGTGCAGGAATTCGGGATCGCCTGTGAAGCGGTTCAGAACGGCACCCTGCATCTGGCGCATGCACCCGGCGGTTTCCGCGACCTCGAGAACCGCTATCGGCAGGGCAACCGCTTCGGGGCGCCCTTGCAGCTCCTGGATCGTGACGAAACCACCCGGCGCACGGGCAGCACCGAATTTCACGGCGCGCTTCTGGATCCAAGGGCGGGCACAGTGCAGCCCCGGGCCTTTTGCAACGGTCTGGCCCGGGCCGCCGTCGGACTGGGGGCGCAGATCTACCAGAACAGCCCGGTCACCCGGGTCGAACGCGCAGGGAAGTCCTGGCGAGTCCATGCCAATGGCGGGGTGGTCACCGCGCGGCGCATGCTTCTTGCGACCAACGCCTACCACACGCTGGCCGAAGGCGCTTATGCGCCGGAATACGTCGTGGTGAACTACTGTCAATTCGCCACGGCACCGCTGACCGAAGCACAGCGGGCAAAGGTCCTGCCCGGGCGCGAGGGATGCTGGGACACCGCGCTGGTCATGTCGTCGATCCGCACGGACGAAAGCGGCCGGCTCATCGTGGGGGGCATGGGAAACACCGACGGCCCGGCTGCGCAGATCCACGCACGATGGGCGCGCCGCAAGTTGCAACGCCTGTACCCCGAACTGGGCGACGTTCCGTTCGAGCACCACTGGCGGGGCAAGATCGCGATGACCAAGGACCATATTCCGAAGGTCGTCGAGTTTGGCCCCGACGCCTACGCCGTCTTCGGCTACTCCGGACGGGGCATTTGCCCAGGCACCGTCATCGGCACGGCTGCGGCCAAGGCGCTTCTGGGGGAAGGTCCCGACGCACTGCCTCTGCCGGTTGTCCGCAAGTACGCCGAACGGTTCAAGAAGCTGATGGGCGCCTATTACGAATTCGGTGCGTCGCTGACCCATGCAACCCGGCCCGGCCTCATGGGATGAGCCCATCGTGACGCTTGCATTCCTCGATCGGGTAGGTTTCGAGGTATGACGGGAACGGCGCCTGTGTCGCACAAGGCGCTTCCAGTCTGACGGAGCAGCGGCCATGACCACCCTTTCTCGACGGGAGCTTCCCGACATGCGGCTGTTGCAGACGTTCGAGAGCGCCGCGCGCCACGGCAACTTCACCCGCGCCGCAGACGAGCTCGCCCTGACGCAAAGCGCGGTCAGCCGACAAGTCCGCGAACTGGAGGAGCAGATCGGCCATCCCCTGTTCGAGCGGGTCCGTGGCCGGGTGATCATGACACCGACCGGCGAGACGTTTCTTCGGGAGGTCACACAGCTTCTGCGCATGGCCGAGGTCACCATGCGTCACGCCAAGGCCGCCGACGCGGGCCACACGCTGCTGACCATCAACGCCCTGCCGACCTTTGCCCAGCGATGGCTTGCGCCGCGTCTGGCGGACTACATCGGCAAGGCCCCGAACACGAGCTTCGACATCACCACGAGAAAGGGCCTGTTCAACCTGGCCGCAGAACAATGCGACCTCGCGATACACTTCGGCGACCCGAACTGGCCGGGGGCCAGGTGCATCTACCTGTGCAGCGAAATCGTCGTTCCGGTCGTGGGCGGTGCGCTGCGGCAGACGCGCGCCTCCGCGCCCGAGGACCTGATCGAAGCGCCCAAACTCGTCCTGTCGGAACGCCCAAACCTCTGGTCGGACTGGTTCGGGCGCTGCGGGGTCGACGCGCCCCTTACGCGCATCGCCCATACCTTCGACCAGTTCACGCTCACCATCGAGGCGGCGAAGGCCGGTCTCGGTATGCGCTTCTGCCCCGCTACCTCATCGAGAAGGAACTCGCCGACGGCGAGCTGAAGGTCGTTCTGGACGCGCCCCATGCAACGCAGAAAGCCTACCATATGGTGATCCCGGAAGGGCGCGAGGAAAAGGTGAAGCCGTTCTGCGACTGGCTTGTCGAACAGGTCCAGTTCCGCCCGCTGGCCCGGGGTAGCGCCCAAACCGGCCAACGGGTCTTCGATGGTGAGCGGCGCACGCAAATCCAGCTCTGTGTGGGCCATCTCCATACTCGTTGCTTTCCAGCACGACAGCGGAGATGCCCAATACATGTTTGAATGTGCCCCCGAGGGCAGCACAAGCGGATAATCCGTCTTATGTAACCCCCATCACACGGCGCATGACCCGAGGTCGGCGCTGATCCGGGCCGCCGCTGTCTGGCAGATCGTGCGGAACGCCCTTGGTTGTTCGTCGTATCGCGCCTTGGGAATGCAGAGGCTGACCGCCGCAAAGGGGATTTCCGTGTGGTTGCGCAAGAGCGCCGCCGTGCAGATCACGTCCCGCTCCGTCGCGACCGGCCCGGCGGCAAAGCCGTCGCGCGCCATTGCGGCGAGGTCCGTCTCGCGCCGTTCCGGCGGCAGCAGTGGCGTGCGCCCGTTGGCGTGGTCGGCGAAATAGGCCTCCTGCCGCGTGCGTCCGGCGACCGACAGGTGCAGCATGCCGACCGGCGTCTCGTGCGCGTCGAGGTCGTCGAGGATGCTGCGCGCCACCCGCAGCGCCTTGCCGCCCTCGATGGCATCCGCCACCACCAGCCGCGAGCGGTCCAGAACCGTCAGGTGCACCGTCTCCCCGTAATCGGCCACTAGCCGCTCCAGCGTCGGGCGGGCGGTGTCGACCAGGGCGGAGGTGTCGATCAGCACGCGGTAGAGAGAGGCGATCATCGGCCCCAGCCTGTACCGCCCCCGCGCGACGCGCTGCACCATCCCGATCTTGCGCAAACCGTCCATCAGGTCGTGCGTTCCGCTCGTCGACAGGTTCATCCGACGCGCGATGTCCGACAGACCCAGCTCAGGCTCCTTTTCGGAGAACAGCCGCATGATATTCCCGACTTTCCGGATAGTCCCCATGTTCACTCCTTCTCAACTGATTACTCATTCACACTATCCGGTAATAACGGATAAACTCACGGTATGGTCCGATACCTTTAGGCAATGCCGGATTTGACCTTTCATACCCTCCAACCCGATCAGCGATTTCCGGACGGGTCCAAGGGAGGACAAGATGAAAGATCACACCACACAGGGCACCGCACCCTACACCGGCGCCGAATTCCTCGAAAGCCTTCAGGACGGACGCTGTGTCTATGTCCATGGCGAGCGGGTCAAGGACGTCACGAAGCATCCCGCATTCCGCAACTCCTCGCGCATGGTGGCGCGCTGGTACGACAAGCTGAACGCGCAGAAGGACACGCTTGGACGGCCCACCGACACCGGGTCGGGCGGCTGGACGCACCCGTTCTTCCTGGGGCCGAAATCGGCAGAGGACCTGATCGCCGGCCGCGACGCCATTGCCGAGACGCAGCGCGTGGCGAACGGCTGGATGGGCCGCGCACCGGACTACAAGGCGGCCTTCCTCGGCACGCTCGGCGCGAACAGCAGCTTCTACGGCGAATACGCCGAGAACGCGAAGATGTGGTACGCCCGCACGCAGGAGCGGCTGGACTACTGGAACCACGCCATCGTCAATCCGCCGATCGACCGTCACCTGCCCATCGAGGAAACCGGCGACGTCTACATGCAGGTGGAGAAGGAAACCGATGCGGGCCTGATCGTGTCGGGGGCCAAGGTGGTCGCCACCGGCTCGGCGCTGACGCATTACAACTTCATCGCCCACTACGGCATTCCCATCAAGGAGAAGAGGTTCGCCCTGATCTTCACCGCGCCCATGGGCGCCGAGGGGGTGAAACTGATCTCGCGCGCCTCCTACGAACTGAACGCGGCGGTGATGGGCACACCCTTCGACTACCCGCTGTCGAGCCGCCTGGACGAGAACGACTCCATCCTCGTCTTCGACAAGGTGCTGGTCCCGTGGGAGAACATCTTCATCTATGGCGACGTGGAGAAGATCAACGCCTTCTTCCCGGCCTCGGGCTTTGTCCCGCGCTTCACCCTGCACGGCGTGACGCGGCTGGCGGTCAAGATGGATTTCATCTCCGGTCTTTTCTCCAAGGCACTGGAGGCGACGGGCTCCGGCGTCTTCCGCGGCCCGCAGACGGCGGTGGGCGAGGTCATCGCCTGGCGCAACCTGTTCTGGGGCCTCTCGGACGCGATGGTGAAATCGCCCGTCGCGTGGGAAGGCACCAGCGGCTACGTCCTGCCCAACATCAACTACGGCCTCGCCTACCGGGTCTTCGCGCCCATGGCCTACAGCCGGATCAAGGAGCTGATCGAGCGGCACGTGGCCTCCGGCCTGATCTACCTGCCCTCCTCGGCGATGGACTTCGGTTCAGAAGAGATCCGCCCCTACATCGACCGCTTCGTGCGCGGGTCGAACGGCATGGTCGCCGTGGACCGGGTGAAGCTGCTGAAGCTGCTCTGGGACGCGATGGGCTCCGAATTCGGCGGGCGGCATGAACTTTACGAAAGCAACTACGCCGGCAACTACGAAAACATCCGCATCGAGACCATGCTGACCGCGCAGGCGACCGGCGAGATGGAGATGATGCAGAACCTCGTGGAAGAGTACATGTCGGAATACGGCCTCGACGGCTGGAACGTGGCCGACATGATCAACCCGTGGGACGTGAACCGCCTCAGGGCGGCTTCCAGTAAATCCTCCCGGATGCGGTCCGCCGGGCTTGGCGGGCCGCGTCTGACAGGCAAGAGGCCACCATGGATTTTCAGGCAGAACAGACACGCATCGTGACGGACTGGCAGGCGTCCCTGCCCGCCTCCGTCATGGCCATCGGCGCCTTCGACGGCGTGCATCGCGGCCACCAGGCGCTGATCCGCGGCGCGGTGGATCAGGCGCGGAGGGCACATGTCGCCTCCGTCGTCTGGACCTTCGACCCGCCGCCCAAGGTGGTCTTTGGCCGCGCCGCACAGCTTTGCCCGCTGGACGAGAAGCTGGCCCGCATCGCCCGGCTTGGCCCGGACATGATCGTGGTCGCCCGCTTCGACCGTCTCTATGCCGCCCGAAGCGCCGACACCTTCCTGCGCGACCTGGCCCGGGTGAACCCACAGGTGATCCACGTCGGCGCGGACTTCCGGTTCGGGCACCGGCAGTCCGGCGACACCGCCCTCTTGTCGCGCCATTTCAACGTCAACATCGCGCAACCCGTGATCTGCGCGGCGGGCGAAACCGTATCGTCCACACGCATTCGCGCCCTACGTGCAGACGGGAGACTGGCAGAGGCCCGCGCCCTGCAAGGCCCCTTCGAGGGCGCCGCCTGCCTGACCGGGCGGATGCTGACCCAGGACCTGAGATTTCAGGAGACGACGCCATGAACGCGCGCTTCGAACATATCGACCCCCGCGCCCTGCGCGACGCCTGCGGCGCCTTCGCCACCGGCGTGACGGTGATTTCCACCCGAACGGATGAAGGCGACCACGGCATGACCGCCAACGCCTTCATGTCGGTGTCTCTGGACCCGCCGATGATCGCGATCTCGCTGGACCACAAGTGCAAGCTCCTGGACAAGGTGCGCGCCTCCGGCCGCTATGCGGTCAGCATCCTCTCCGACGAAATGGAGAAGCTGGCCATGCACTTCGCCGGGCGTTTCGACCCCGACCACGCCGATCCCTTCGTGGAGCTGGACGGCCTGCCCGTCGTGCCCGGCGCCGCGTCGGTCTTTGTCTGCGACGTGGCGCAGGACGTGAAGGCCGGGGATCACGTGGTGTTCATCGGACAGGTGACCCGCCTCGAACGCGCGTCGGGGGCCCGCCCGCTCCTTTTCCATGGCGGCAAGTTCGGCGGCCTGGCCGACTGAGGCCTGCCTCGCGCGCCGTCAATGCAAGAGACTGCGCGCGAGGTCATGCATGACATGGTCCCGACAATGCCGGGCGCCGCACCCCCCGGACACGCAATCCATGCAGACCCCAAGCCTCACCCCGACCGGAAGCCTTAAAGGAAAAGCGGCCGCAAAAAACAGGCCGCCCCCTTCCATCCCATGTCAGGCAAGCGCCGCCCTACTCCGCCGCAGCCGCCCGTGCCCCCGTCACCCGCGCCAGCCCGTCGACAAAGAACGGGCGGAAGCCGTCGGGATGCTCGCTCATCGGGAAATGCCCCACCTCCTTCATCACCGAAAGCGTCGCGCCCGGGATCTGGTCGGCGGTGCGCTTGGCATCCTCCGGCGTGCAGGTGAAGTCATAGGCACCCACGATGAAATGCACAGGCGTCCGGGTCGTATCGATCCGGTGAAGCTGCCCCACGAGGCTGTCGTCCTGCGTGTAAAACGAGAGATCGCCCCGGAACACTCCCGGCCCCGACTGCATGAACATCCACAGGGTGTTCCAGCGCTCCGCCAGCGGCGCATAGGGCGAGATGTTGGTCGACACCAGCGCCGCCCCCATCTCTCCGCCATGCGCGTCGGGCCGGTGGAACCAGTCGATGTCGTACCACGCCGGCTGGAAATCCGACGCCTCGATGGCCAGGAAGGCCCGGAACGCCTCCGGATGATGCACCGCCAGTTGCAGCGCGATCCGCCCGCCCATCGACACGCCCGCCAGCACCGGCCTGTCCAGCCCCAGCGCCGCCGAGACAGCAAGGACGGTCTGCATGTAGACCTCCGTCGTCAGCAGGTATTCCTCGGTCTGGAAGCCCTCCGGCGGCAGCGATTTCCCGTGCCACGGCATGTCGAAGGCGATGACCCGGTGCAACGCTGTGATCTCCGCATCGTTCAGGATGTGCCGCCACTGGCGCGTGTCCGACCCGGCGGTGTGCAGGCACAGCACCGGCTGCCCCTGCCCCGCTTCCTCGAAGTAGATGCGCTGGCTCCGCCCCGCGACCTCGACCGTCACGTACCGTCCGCAAATCGGCTCGATCATGCGTTCACTCCTTCACGTCCAAGGGCCAGGACCTCCTTGAAGAACCGCAGGTTCTTCACGAGGCACAGCATGTCGCCGACGATCTCCGCCCGGCCGATCTTCACCATGGCAAAGATGTCGTGGAACCCCGGCGCGGGCCGTGCGGTCCAGAAGGCACGCAGCGCGTCGGCATCCGTCATCAGGCCGAAACGGTACGGCGTCTTCTTCGACGGCCCATCAACGATCCGGTCGATGTGCCCCTTCTCGAACACCAGGTAGAATTCCTGCCCGTCCACCTTCAGCAGCACGGTTTCCGAAAACAGCGCGCCCAGGCGATGAAGATGCGGGCTGCGCTCAAGCTCTGCCGTGATCCGTGCCAGCGTGTCGTGCATGGGTCCTCCCCTGTCAGGCCCTGTTCCAGTCGCGCGCAGCATGGCGCGCCGCACAGCGGGCCGAAAGGTATGACGCGATACCCTCCAAGGCGACACGGCCAAGACCTTTTCGATATCGCCCGATACCCGGCCCCCGGCTTCCCCGATGCCCGGCAAGGGTGCACAGTCGCCCCACCAGACACCACCGGCACCCCAGCCGCCCCGACAAGACGCAATAGGAGGAGGACCCCAATGCGCAACGTGACCGTAGAGAACGTCACCGACGTCGTCGTCGACGCCATCGGCGCCAGCAGCGACATTCCCGCCCGCCAGAAGGAGATCATGACCGCGCTGGTCAAGCACCTGCACGGCTTCTGCAAGGACGTGAACCTGACGCATGGCGAATTCATGCAGGCCTGCGATTTCCTCGCCCGGGCCGGGGCCGTGTGCTCCGACAAGCGGCAGGAGTTCATCCTGCTGGGCGACATCCTCGGCGTCGAGGTGCTGTGCGACATGCTGTCGAACCCGACCCCCAACGGCGAGACCACCGGTACCGTGCTCGGCCCCTTCTTCCGCGAGAACGCCCCGATCCTGCCGCACGGCGCCTCCATCGTGCAGAAGCACTTCGATGACGAGGAATCGGTCTTCGTCGAGGGCTACGTGAAGGACGCCTCCGGCACCCCGATCGCCGGCGCGATCATCGACGTCTGGGAAGACGCACCCAACGGCCTTTATGAAAACCACGACCCGGAGCAGCCGGAATACAACCTGCGCGGCCGGTTCGAGACCGACGAGAACGGCTATTACGCCTACCGCGCCCTGCGCCCGGTGCCCTACCCGATCCCGTCCGACTGGACCGCGGGCGAGATGATCGCCTACATGGGCCACCACACCATGCGCCCGGGCCACATCCACGTCGTCGTCAACAAGGAGGGCTACCGCCCGCTGGTGTCGCAGATTTACGACGCCTCCTCCGACTACCTCGACAACGACTCGGTCTTCGCCGTGAAGGAGAACCTGATCGGCGAGTTCCGCAAGGCCGACGCCGACCACGGCACCGACCTCTACGTGCAGTTCGACTTCGTGCTGGCCGACCAGAAGCTGGCCATGGCCGCCGAGTGACGGCCTGCCCCGCGCGGCGGAGAGCCGCCGCGCGGGTCCCCACCAGACCCAATTCCCGACGACAGGACCCCGGACATGAGCGCATCCCGCACGGCAGCGGTTGTAGACCTTGGCGGCGCGACCGCCCGCGGCACCGCCATCAAGGCGATCAGGACGCGCATCGTCGATTGCGTCACCACCCGGCGCCACAAGCTGTCGAACACCGAGCTGACCCACCAGTCCTTCGTCATCGTGGAGGCGACGCTGGCCGACGGCACCATGGGCTACGGCGAGGCCAGCACCCTCGGCGGCCCCCGTTGGTCCGAGGAAAGCGTGGAGGCGATCAAGGCCAACATCGACACCTATATCACGCCGGCGCTGCTGGACGGCTCCGCGCTCGACTTCGAACTGAACGCGCTGAAGATGAAGAAGGCGGTCAGCCGCAACACCTCCGCCCGCGCCGCGGTCGAGGGGGCGCTTTACGATGCCGCCGGCAAGTCGCTCGACCTGCCCGCCACAGCCTTCCTTGGCGGCACGGTCCGTGACCGGATCGAGGTGCTCTGGGCCCTCGCCTCGGGCGACGCCGAGCAGGAGATCGAGGAAGCGCAGGCCAAGCTCGCCGCCCGCCTGCACCGCCGCTTCAAGATCAAGCTGGGCTTCCACGAACCGCGCGAGGACATGATCCGCCTCCGTCGCATCATGTCGGCCATGCCCGCGGGCACGGAAATGGTCGTCGACATCAACCAGGGCTGGTCGGAGGCCACCTTCATCCGCTACGCCCCGGAGCTGGCCGAGATGGGCATCGCCCTGATCGAACAGCCGCTGAAGCCCGGCCTGCTGCACGCCACCGCCCGCGTGGCGCAGCGCAGCCCGATCCCGATCATGACCGACGAGGCCGCCTTCTCCACGCAGGACCTCGTGCAGAACGCCGTGGCCGCCACCGGTTCGGTCTACTCGCTCAAGCTGGTGAAATCCGGCGGCCTGCAAGAGATGAAGCGCGCCGCGGCCGTCGCCAGCGCCTTCGGCCTCGAACTCTACGGCGGCTGCCTGCTCGAATCCGGCATCGGCGCCGCGGCCCACCTGGCCGTCTTCGCCACGCTGCCCACGCTGGAATGGGGCTGCGAACACTTCGGCCCCTCGATCCTGCAACGCGACCTGACCAAGAGCGGCATCATTTACCGCGACTTCCACATCGAAACGCCCAAGGGTCCCGGCCTCGGCATCACGGTGGACCCCGACGCGCTCGACGCCGCCACCCGCAAGTCCTGACCCGTCACAAACGGGCCCTACCCCCTTCATCTTGGCGGCAAATACCTCGGGGGGCTCCGCAGGAGCGGGGGCAGCGCCCCCTCCCCCGTCCCAATCTCCAATGACACGCGGAACCCGGCGCCCACGCCCACGCCCACGGCCGCCCCCTCAGTGCCCGCGCCGGAACTTCCGCGCCACATCGAAGAACTGCGCCACCTGCGCCGACTGGTTGTCGCGCCGGGCGTGGATGGTCAGCGCGGTCCCGGGGTTGTAGCCTTCGTAGCTGCGGAAGAACACGCCGGGGCGCGAGGTCCGCGACACGCTCTCCGGCACGACCGAGATGCCCACCCCCACCGACACGAGGCTGATCGCCGTCTGGTAATCCTGCGCCAGTTCCAGCGCCGCTGGCTCGAACCCTTCCTTGCGGCAGATGCTCAGCACGAAATCCGCATAGCTGGGACGCGGCCTGCGCGGATAAAGCACGAAGGTCTGGCTGCCGAGCTCCGAAAAGACGATCTTCTTGCGCTCCGCCAGCTCGCTGTTGTCGGGGATGGCCAGGATCAGGTCTTCCTGCGCCAACGGTTCGCGCCGCAGTTCGTCGTCCTTCAGGCTGGGCCGGGCGACGGCCACGTCGATCTCGCGCTGCACAAGCGCGGAATGCAGTTCGGCATTGTTCATCGCCGACAGCGCCAGTTCCACCTTGGGATAGAACGAGCGGTAGGACTTTATGAGATTGGGCAGCACCCCGTGCGAGGCCGATCCGACGAAGGCCACGCGCAGCCGCCCGACACCGCCCTCGCCGACCTGCCGGGTCTCCTTGTAGGCAGCCTCCAGCCGGTCGACCAGCGCGCGGGCGTGGCGTTCCAGCACCTCGCCCGCCTGGGTCTTGCGGATCTGGCTGCGCGAGCGGTCGAAAAGCTGGGCGCCGATCTCCGCCTCCAGCGCGGCGATCTGGCGGGACAGCGGCGGCTGGGCGATTTCAAGACGGGAAGCGGCGCGGCCGAAGTGCAATTCCTCGGCCACCGCCAGAAAATACCTGAGACGACGCAGTTCCATGGCATCCCTCCCTCAGACCTAGAAGGTATGGGCGGTGCGCTCACGATACAACTGCGATCATGGTCGGACGGGCGCCCTGCACACGCCCCGGACACGCGTGGCGTCAGCCTGTCGCCTGCTCGCTGGCAGCTTCGGATGCGGCGAGGGTCAGCGCCTTCATCAGGGTGCGCGCGTCGGTGGGCTTGGGACAGTGCATCGCGCCGGGAAAACGCGCGACGACCTCGTCCTCGATCAGGTGGCCGGAATGGAAGATCAGCGGCACACCCGCCCGGTCCAGCCGTTCGGCCACCGGAAAGACGTCGCCGTCCCGCAGACGCACGTCCAGAACGGCGGCCACCGGCACAACATCCTCAAGGGCGTCCAGCGCAACGGACACGCGGGCAAACGGGCCGCACACCTCGAAGCCGCCATCCTCGATCATCATCTGGATGTCCATGGCGACGATCGCTTCGTCCTCGCACAACAACACGACCCCGCGCTGCTCTTCTGCTATGTCATTTCTTGTTTTCATAGTTAAGGCGTGTCCTGCGCATCCATTCGGTCTGCTCCACTTCGATGCGTCCGTCCAGTTGTGCGGCGGACATCTGCATGAGCGTGGAACCGAACCCTTTCTTTTCCTTCGACGGCTTAACCGCCGGAACGTCGTATCGTTCCGTCCAGTCGAGCACGACTTCGCTACCGTGTTCCAAAGACCACGAAACGTTGAGGCTGCCGTCCACGGCCCAAGCACCCCGTACTTCGCCGTGTTGGTCGCCAGTTCATGGAACATCAGCGACAAGGTGGTCAGCGTTTCGGGCGTCAGGGGCACTGCAGGCCCATCGACCGTCACCGAGGCATGACCGGCGTAGGGCTCCACCGCGCCCTCGACCGCGTCGGTCAGCGTCAGCCGGGTGCCCGCCGGTGCGCGGTGCGTCAGGTTGTGGGACCGCGCCAGCGCCCCGATCCGTGCCGTCACGCCCTCGACGAGATCCGGAACGGTCTCCGCCGAATGCCCGGCGATGCGCACCATGCCCGAGATGATCGAGAACAGGTTCTTCACCCTGTGGTTCATCTCGTGCAGCATGACCTCGCGCACCTGCCGCGCCTCTTCCTCCTCGGTGATGTCGAAGATCACGCCCAGCGTCCGCAGGCCCTGGCTGCGGTGCAGGCGTCGTCCGACAAGCTGCACCGACCGCGCGTGCCCGCCCTCGGCCGACGGCAGGGTGAAGGTCAGCGAGAACGGCAGCTTCGTGTCGCTGTTCTCCAGCGCCTCCTGCGCTTCGTTCCAGCTGTCCTCCGGCAGATGCGCAAGGAAGGCCGCAACCTCCATTTCCTCCGCCTCGACCCCCAGAAGCTGCGCGCCGATCGTGTCGAAGCGGATCGTGTCGCCGGTGCGCGAGAGTTCCCAGACCCCCAGCCCGGCCACGTCCAGCGCCATGCGCAGGCGTTCGCCCTCGGTCTTCAGGTCGTCCTCCAGCCGCAGCGCCTCCGTCAGCTCGGAGAACACCAGCGTCACGCCGTCGATCCGGTCCTCGCGCTTGCGATAGGGCGTCACCACCAGCGACCACGTCCGGTGTTCATCCGCATCCGCCACCGTCAGGGTCTGCTCTTCGCCCGTCTCCATGACGTGACGGATGGCCGACAGCACCTTCGCATCCTCGCCGATGCGGCTGGTCATCTCCGACAGCGGCCGCCCGCGGTCGCCATGCCGCAGCGGATAGACCGACTGGATGGCGTCGGTGAAGTTGCGGATGCAGCCGTCGGCATCGAGCATCACCAACGGCAGCGCGGTGGAGGAAAAGAAGTTCGACAGGTCCGCGTTGGCGACCGACAGGGCGTCGACCTTGTCCTTCAGTTCGTCGTTGACGGTGGCCAGCTCCTCGTTGGTCGACTGGAGCTCCTCGTTCATCGACATCATTTCTTCGTTGGAGCTCTTCAGCTCCTCGTTCGCAGTTTCCAGTTCCTCGACCGTGGTGTGCAGCCGCGCCCGGGTGGAGCGCAGCTCGTTCTCAAGGCTCTGCACGTGGCTGTCGGCAGCGTCCACGTCCTCGATCTCGTACTCGTGCGCCGGGTCGAAACGGTCACGCTCGCGGAAGACCAGAAGGATGGTGCCGTCGCTCAGCGGATCGCCGATCAGGTCGAAACGCTGTTTCCCGAACTCCGAATTGGCGGTCAGGTCGCGGCTGATCGTGCGCTTGCCGGACTGCGCCACCTGCCGCACGATGGCCGAGATCGCCTCGCGCACGCCGGGCAGCGCGATCGACGCCGCGAACTGTGCCGACTGGTGCCCCGGCTGCATTTCGAGGTAGCGCCCCAGCCGCCCGGTGGAATTCAGCACCTCGCCCTGCCGTGACACCTGCAGCGTCGCCGGGCCGTAAACGTCGAGGATGCGATCATGCACCGAATCGTCCGACCAGTCGACGCGTGTCGCCCGCCTGTCGGTGTCGTCCTCCTGCTGCCGCCTGCCCCGCTCGCTCTGCCGCGGCTGGTTGCGCAGGTGCAGCGGATACTCCGGGCGCGCATCGTTGCGCTCGAAGATGCGGGCCTGCGCGTCCAGCGGGTTGAACAGGTGGTCGTGACGGCCCAGCGATTCCGACGGGCCGAGGAACAACGCGGCGCCCGGCCGCAGGGCGTAGTGGAAGATCGGCATGACCGCCGCCTGCAGCTTGTCGCCGAAGTAGATCAGCAGGTTGCGGCAGGACAGCAGGTCGATGCCGGAAAACGGCGGGTCACGCACGACGCTGTGCACCGAAAAGCGGATCATCTCGCGGATGCGCGAGGTGACCTGGAACTTGCCGTCCCGCGCGATGGTGTAAAGCTCGCGCATCTCCTCGGGGATGTCGGCCATGGCGGCGTTGGGATACAGCCCGTTGCGCGCGATCCCCAGCATCCGCTCGTCGATGTCGGTGGCGAAGACCTGGATGTCGATGGTCCGCCGCTGTTCGCGCACTTCCTCGGCAAAGAGCATGGCGATGGAATAGGCCTCCTCGCCGCTCGAGCAGCCGGGCACCCAGACGCGGATCTCTTCCTTGCGGGAATTGCGCACCAGCGGTTTCACCACCTTCTGCCGCAGCATGTCGAAATGCGCCGGGTCGCGGAAAAAGCGGGTCACGTTGATCAGCAGCTCGCGGAACAGGATCTCGCATTCCTCCGGGGTGGACCGGATGTAGCGCAGGTAGGCGTTCGCGTCGTCGAGGTCGAGCACCTGTATGCGCCGCTGCACCCGCCGCGTCAGGGTCGACTTCTTGTAGCCGGAAAAGTCGTGCCCGGCGGTCGTGCGCACCACGGTGCAGATGTCGTCCAGCGTCTCCTCGACGGTCCGGGCCAGCGCATCCTCCGCCCCGTTGAAGGCGGCCTTGGCAAAGAACTGCTGGATGGTCTCGGTGATCTCGTTCGGGCGCAGCACGAAATCCACCAGCCCCGTGGACCGCGCCGAGGTCGGCATGCCGTCGTACTTTGCCGTCTCCGGGTCCTGCACCACGCACAGACCGCCGTGTTCCTTGATCGCCCGCAGACCGGCGCTTCCGTCCGCGCCGGTGCCCGACAGGATCACGCAGGCGGCATTGCGGCCCATGTCCAGCGCCAGGCTTTCGAAGAAATCGTCGATGGGCCGCCGCAGGCCGCGCGGCTGCGCGAAATCCGTCAGCTTCAGCACACCCTTGTCGATCGACAGCCCGTGGCCCGGCGGAATGATGTGCACACAGCCCGGGCGCACCTGTTCGCCGTCCTCGGTCTGGCGCACCTCCAGCGTCGTGTGGCGGCCCAGAAGCTCGGCCAGCAGGCTCTCGTGGTTGGGGTCGAGATGCTGCACCACCACGAAGGCCAGCTGGCAGTCCTGACCGGCGGTGCTCAGCATGTCGCGCAGCGCCTCCAGCCCGCCGGCCGACGCGCCGACGCCTACGACAAACAGCGCCTCCGCGTCCTTCGATGCCTTCTGCGCCTCTCCGTCCTCGCCCACCGGCAGCCCCTCATTCATCGAGAGACAGCCTTGCCATGAGCGCGATGGAATCCGCGATGGCCTGGGCAGAGCCCTGCATCGCCAGCCCGAATTCCTGCCCCATGGCCTCGATGTCGCTCAGGTTGCGCCGCAGGCGCGCATCGTGTGCCACAAGCTGGCGACGCTGGTCGGCATTGGTCATGTCGAACTGCGACGCGAGGATTAACCGCGTGTCCCCGGCGCTGTTGCGCAGCCGGGACATCAGGACGAGGTTGCGGAACAGCGACCCGTCCTTGCGATAGTTCATCACCGGAAAGCGGCCGCTGTCCTGGCTCGGATCGTGCACGAAATCGTGAAGCGCCTGCACCTGCTCGGCCGAGGTCTCCTCGCCCTGCAGGAAGCGGCAGTTGCGCCCTTCCACCTCATCCGGCTCGTAGCCCGTCAGCTTGGTGAACCCGCTGTTGACCAGCGCAAGCGGCACGTCGCCATCCTGCGTCGAAAGGGACAGTGCGACCCCTGACTTCTCGATATAGGCCTGCAACTTCGCAGGCAGAATGTCGCTACTCATTCCGTCCAGTGGTTCCTTGGAGCGTGGTTCACTGATCCAAGTTATGTGTTGCATTTGAGATGTCGAGCAAGCCCGCGCGTCAACTTCTTTGGTCGCAGGGGAACGAAAGCCGGGATTGCAACTCTTCGCCCGCCGGCATTTCACCTCTTGGCGCACCCCCCCGCAAGGCACTAAACGGGGTCTCCGGGCCGCGACCCGGCCCGAACCGGCAGGACAGGAGGCATCCTTTGGACCAGACCGCCACGCGCATCAACCGCACCATCGCAACCGAGATCGCCGCCCGCGAGGAGCAGGTCTCGGCCGCCGTGTCCCTTCTGGACGGCGGGGCCACCGTGCCCTTCGTGGCGCGCTACCGCAAGGAAGTCACCGGCGGGCTGGACGACACGCAACTCCGCACGCTGGCCGACCGGCTGTCTTACCTGCGCGAGATGGAGGCCCGCCGCGCCACCATCCTCGGGTCGATCAGGGATCAGGGCAAGCTGACCGACGACCTCGCCCGTGCCATCGCGCAGGCCGACACCAAGGCCGCGCTCGAAGACATCTACCTGCCCTACAAGCCCAAGCGCCGCACCAAGGCGATGATCGCCCGCGAAAACGGGCTCGAACCGCTCCTGCGCGCGATCCAGGAAAACCGCACCGCCGATCCGCAGAAGCTGGCCGAAGCCTACACCGGCGAAAACGTCGAGACGGTGAAGGCCGCGCTGGAAGGCGCCCGCGACATCCTCGCCGAAGAGCTGACCGAAAACGCCGCCCTCCTCGGCGGCCTGCGCGATTTCATGATGCGCGAGGCCCGCATCTCCGCCCGCGTGCAGCCCGGCAAGGAAGAGGCCGGCGCCAAGTTCTCCGACTACTTCGACCACGTCGAGAACTGGGCCACCATCCCCTCGCACCGCGCGCTCGCCATCCTGCGCGCCGCCAAGGAAGAGATCGTCACCATCGAGATCGCCCCGGACCCGGAAACCGGCGCCGAGCGCGCGGTCAACATGGTGGCCTCGGCCATCGGCATCCCCGGCGACGGCGCGGGCGACAAGTGGCTGCGCGATGCGGCGGGCTGGACCTGGCGGGTAAAACTGTCGCTGTCGATGTACGTCGACCTGCTTTCCGAGCTCCGCCGCCGCGCGCATGAAGAGGCCATCGCCGTCTTCGCCCGCAACCTTAAGGACCTGCTGCTGGCCGCGCCCGCCGGGAACAAGGCGACGCTGGGCCTCGACCCCGGCATCCGCACCGGGGTGAAGGCCGCCGTGGTGGACGCCACCGGCAAGCTGCTGGAGACCGCGACACTCTACCCCTTCCAGCCGAAGATGGACCTGCGCGGCGCGCAGGCGAAGATCGTCGAGATGGTAAAGCGGCACGGCGTCGCCCTGATCGCCATCGGCAACGGCACCGCCAGCCGCGAAACCGAACGCATGGTCGCCGACACGCTGAAGATGATCGAGGGCCCGAAACCCACCAAGGTCGTCGTGTCCGAGGCCGGCGCCTCGGTCTACTCCGCCTCCGAACTGGCGAGCCGAGAGTTTCCCGATCTCGACGTGTCGCTGCGCGGCGCGGTGTCCATCGCCCGCCGCCTGCAGGACCCGCTGGCCGAGCTGGTGAAGATCACCCCCGAAAGCATCGGTGTCGGCCAGTACCAGCACGACGTCGACCAGCGCCGCCTGAGCCAGGCGCTCGAAGCGGTGGTCGAGGACGCGGTGAACGCCGTTGGCGTCGATCTCAACATGGCCTCCGCCCCGCTCCTGAGCCACGTCGCGGGCCTTGGTCCCAGCCTCGCGCAGGCCATCGTGACCCACCGCGACGCCAACGGCGCCTTCGAGTCCCGCAAGGCGCTGCTGAAGGTCACCGGCCTCGGACCCAAGGCTTTCGAGCAATGCGCGGGCTTCCTGCGCATCCGCGACGGGAAGGAGCCGCTCGACGCCTCCTCCGTCCACCCCGAAGCCTACGACGTCGCCCGCCGCATCGTGCAGGCCTGCGGGCGCGACATCCGCGCGATCATGGGCAGCCCCGAGGCGCTGAAAGGCGTCCGCGCCGAACAGTTCGTCGACGACCGCTTCGGCCTGCCGACCGTGCGCGACATCCTTTCCGAACTGGAAAAGCCCGGCCGCGACCCGCGTCCCAGCTTCAAGACCGCGACCTTCACCGACGGGGTGGAGGAGATCAAGGACCTCAAACCCGGCATGATGCTGGAAGGCACCGTCACCAACGTCGCGGCCTTCGGCGCCTTCGTCGACATCGGCGTGCATCAGGACGGGCTCGTCCACGTCAGCCAGCTCGCCGACCGCTTCGTCAAGGACCCGCACGAGGTGGTGAAGGCCGGCGATGTGGTGAAGGTCCGCGTGACGGAGGTCGACATCCCCCGCAAGCGCATCGGCCTGACGATGCGCAAGGACGGCGGCGGGCGCGATGACCAGCCCCGCCGCGACGGCGCCGCGAAACCCGGCGGACGGCCCGGCCCCGGCGGCCCCAAGGGTCCGAAAGGCCCCGGCGGTCCCAAGGGCCAGCCGCCGCGCGGCAAGGGCCCGCAGGGCGGCGGCAATCCGGCCTCGGGCGGCACCGGCGCACTGGGCGACGCGCTCATGGCGGCGATGCGCAAGAAGTGACCCGGCCCTGTCCATTGCGACCTTAGACTGAATCGGCGCCCCGCGCCGGTTTCGCTAGACTCCTCCCAAAACCGCCGCAGCGCGGGTCAGGGAGGATACATGGACGTGAAAACCGCAGGCCCGGCCGGGGCCATGCGCAGCCTCCGGGACCACCTGGGCCAGGGGCTGGTCGGACACGAGGCGCTGGTGGAGCGGCTGCTGGTCGCGCTCCTCAGCGGCGGTCACGTGCTGGTCGAAGGCCCCCCCGGCCTCGCCAAGACCCGCGCCGTCAAATGGCTCGCGCAGGCGACGGAGGGCAGCTTTGCCCGCATCCAGTGCACGCCGGACCTCATGCCCTCCGACCTCACCGGCACCCCGGTCTTCCGCCCGCAGACCGGCAGCTTCGAGTTCGTGAAAGGCCCGGTCTTCCACAACCTCGTGCTGGTGGACGAGATCAACCGCGCACCGCCCAAGGTGCAGTCCGCCCTGCTCGAGGCGATGGCCGAACGGCAGGTCACGGCGGGCTCCGACACCTGGCCCCTGCCCTCCCCCTTCCTCGTCGTCGCCACCCAGAACCCCATCGAGCACGACGGCACCTTCCCCCTGCCCGAGGCACAACTGGACCGCTTCCTGCTGCACATCGTCCTCTCGCTGCCCGGCGCCGAAACCGAACGGCAGATCCTCGACCTCGTCGAAGCCGAACAGCACGCACCCGCAAAGACCGTTCAGGCCGTGCCGCTCGCCGAGCTGCAGGAGGCGCAAAAGACCGCCATGGCCGTGCACCTCTCGCCCGAGCTGCGCGACTACATCGTCCGTCTGGTCATGGCGACGCGCGAAGGCCCGCAGGCCGCGGACGTGGAACACGCCGTCTCGCCGCGCGGGTCGCTCGCGCTGGCCTCCGCCGCCAAGGCGCGCGCCTACCTGCGCGGCCGCGACTACGCCCTGCCCGAGGACGTGGAGGCGCTGGCCCCCGACGCACTGGCGCACCGCATGGTCCTGACATGGCGCGCCGTGGCCGAGGGCCGCAAACCCCGGGACGTGGTCGCCGCCATCCTCACGGAGGTCGAAGCATTGTGAGCGCCGCCGCCGCGAGCCCCCTGCCCGACACGCCCGGGGTGACGCTTTCCCCGGACGGGCTGATCGCGCTCCGTCAGGTGACGCTGAAGGCAAGGGGAGAGCCAGCGCTCGCCAACCTGCCCGGCGGTTTCGCGACCCGCCGCAAGGGCCACGGGCAGGAGGTCGCAGACGTGCGCCAGTACGTGGCGGGCGACGACATCCGGCACCTCGACCGGGGCACCACCGCCCGCACCGGCGAGCTGCACGTCCGCCAGTTCCAGGAGGAACGCGACCGCATCACCATCCTCGTGGCGGACTTCCGGCCCTCCATGCTCTGGGGGATCACCCGCGCCTTCCGCTCCGTCGCCGCGGCCGAGGCGCTGGCCCTGATCGGCTGGCAGGCAGTGGAGGACGGCGGGCGCACCGGCCTTCTGGCGATCACCTCCGGCCCGCCGGTCATCGTGCCGCCAAGGGGGCGCGCACGCGGGATGCTCGACGTGATCGGCGGCATGGTCCGCGCCCACCGCGCCGCTCTGCAGGGCGCGATGGACGGCGACACCGCCGACCCGCCGCTGGCCGGGCCGCTGTCGCGCGCCGAACGCATCGCGCCGCGCGGCGCCGAACTGATCATCGCGTCCGGCTTCGACACACCGGGCGACGGCTTCGGCGAGGTACTCTCGCGCCTCGACCGCGACCGCGTGCCCCGGCTCATGGCGATCACCGATGCCGACGGCACCCGCCTGCCCCGCGGCGATTACCCCGTGCGCCTCTCCGATGGCCGCCACATACGCATCGCGCTGGACGGCACCGGGGCCGAAGCACCCGACCTGCTCGACATCGAGGGCTTCCGCGCGCTCAGGGTCGATGCCGGCCAAAGTGTCGAAGACATGGCCCGCCGTCTCGCCGCCGCCTTCCCGCCGGACCGCGCCCCATGACCGGAGAGGCGATCACAGAGGAGACGCTGCAGGCCAGCCTCCACGACATCCGCCTGCCGTCAGAGGCACCGGGAGGTTTCGCCGCCGAACTTGCCGCGACGCTGGCGCTGGCCTGCCTCGGCGCGCTGATGCTGGGCGCGGGGATGCGGCTGGCCACGGTGCGCGCGCGGCCGCCCGACCCGCAATACGACCTCGCCCGCATCGCCACGTTGCCTGACGACGCCCGCCGCGTCGCACTTCTGACCCTGCTGAAGACCCACGCCCCCGACCGGTTCGAGGCGCTGAAACAGTCTCTGTACCGCCCTGAACCGCTCGACCTGGCAGAGCTTCAGGCAGAGGTGGCGCGCCATGTTTGAACTGGCCACCCCCCTCGCGCTCCTGCTCCTGCCGCTGCCCTGGCTGGCCGCGCGGCTCCTGCCCCCGGCACAGGCCCGGGGCGCGGCTTTGGCCGTGCCCGACCGCATCGGCGCGGCGCTCCTGACGGCGGGCGGGCGCAGCGGGTCGGCCACGCTGGAACGCGCGCAACGGCTTCTGCCATGGGCGGCCTGGGCGCTCTTTGTCGTGGCCCTCAGCGGGCCGCGCACGCTCGAACCCGTCCCGGCGCTGCGCGTGTCTGGCCGCGACCTCGCCATCGCGCTCGACCTTTCCGGCTCCATGGTGCGCGACGACTTCTACCTCGACGGCCAGCCCATCACCCGGCTGGAGGCCGTCACCACCGTGGGCGCCGAATTCGCCCGCCGCCGCGCGGGCGACCGCGTCGCGCTGATCGTCTTCGGGTCAGAGGCCTATTACGCCGCGCCCTTCACCTTCGACACCGAAGCCGTCGCCCGCCGGATCGAGGAGGCGACCATCGGCATCTCGGGCCGCGCCACCAACATCTCCGACGCGCTCGGCCTCGCCCTCAAGCGCATGGCCGCGTCCGATGCCGAAACCCGCGTGGTGATCCTGCTTTCGGACGGGGCGAACAACGCGGGTGCCACCAACCCGCGCGGCGTGGCGCAACTGGCGGCGCAGATGGGCGTCCGCGTCCACACCATCGCCATGGGGCCGAAGTCCGTCGACGAGGCGGAGGAAGGCGAACGCGGCGTGGTCGATGCCGAAACCCTCGCCGCTATCTCCAAGGTGTCGGGCGGCGAGACCTTCCGCGTCCGCACCACCGAAGACCTGATCGCCGTGACCGAGGCGCTCGACCGGCTGGAAGCCACGGACAGCGACGGCCTCGCCGCCGAGGTCTTCCGCGAGCACTGGATCTGGCCCGCGTCTCTGGCGGTGATCCTCTGCCTCTGGCTGGGCTGGCGGGAGGCGCGCGGATGACGCCTCATGTGACCCTGTTACGCCCCGAATGGCTGCTTCTGCTGCCGCTTCTGGCCGCACTCGGCTGGTGGCTCTACCGCCGCCGCGGGCAGCTTGGCGGCTGGGAACGGGCGGCCAACCCGGCGCTCCTGCAGGCGCTTGCGGCGCTCGGGCGGGTCAGCCACAGCCGGGGCGGCACCGGCCTGACCGCCGCGCTCATCGCCGCCGCTTTCGGCATCCTCGCCCTCTCCGGCCCCGCGCAGGAGCGGCGCGATGCCGTTTCCTTCCGCAATCTCGACGGCGCCGTCTTCGTCATCGACGCCTCGCCCAGCGTCACCGGCTCCGACCGCTGGCCGCAGCTTCAGACCATGGGCCGCTTCGGCATCTCGGCGCTTGGCACACGGCCCGGCGGGCTCATTGTCTATGCCGGGGACGCCTATGTCGCCAGCGACCTCACCCGCGACCTGCGGCAACTGGGCCAGACCGTGTCCGTCATCGACGCGGGCACCGTCCCCGACAAGGGCTCCCGTCCCGAGCGCGGCCTGGCGCTTGCCACGCAGATGCTGGAGGACGGGCAGGTGCTGGCGGGCGACGTGGTGCTGTTCACCGACGGCGCCAGCCTCGGACCCGGAACGCTGGCCGAGGCGCAGGCCATCGCCGCCCGCGGTGCGCGCCTCTCGGTCGTCTCCCTGAACGCCCCTTCGGCGGAAACAGAGACGCTTTCGCGCATCGGCAACGGCCGCACCTTCACCCTCGACCAGACCGATGCCTTCGCCCGCTTCCTGTCGGAGGACGCCCGCACCCGGCTGGAGGCGCAGGACTTCCCCCTGCTCTTCCAGCGCGACTTTGGACGTTACCTGCTGGTCCTCGCGCTCCTCCCCCTGCTCCTCCTGTTCCGGAGACGCGCGACATGAGGCTGCTGGCCACGCTCACCGTCCTGCTGACCGTGATCGCCCTCGCGCTGGGGCACGGCAGCGCCGCCTTTGGCCGGGTCTTCATGGCCGCCGGCCTGCCCGGCCTCGCCGCGCTCACCTTCGACAAGCCCGACTGGCAGGGCGCCGCGCTCTACCGCGCCGGGCGGATGGAGGACGCGGCCGATGCCTTTGCGAGGGCGGGCGCGACCTACAACCTCGGCACCGCGCAGGCCCGGCTTGGCCAGTACTCCGAGGCGCTCGAAACCTATGACCTTGTGATCCACGGCGGCGACGCCGACGCCCGCGCCAACTTCGACCTGATCGCCGCCTATTACGCCGGTCTCGGCATCGACCCGGAGGCGCTGTCGCTCTTCGGCAAGCGCCGTCAGGGCGAGACCACCGAGAGCTTCGTCGCCCGGGGCAACGCCCGCGCCGCCGGCACCGGGGACGAGGTCAACAACACCAGCACCATGCTGGGCACCGTGCAGCTCCAGTCCTCCGAACAGGAAAAGGTCCGCCGGATCTTCGACGACCGCTTCATGCTGGCCGACGAACGCTGGCTGTCGCAGCTGACCGACGTGCCGGGCGACTACCTGAAGGCGCGCATCGCCCACGAACGCAAGCGCCGCGAGAAGCTGGGCCTCGCCCCGCCGGAACCGGAGGATCCGCAATGAGACACCTGCTGGTTCTGCTCATGCTCTGGCCGCTGACCCTGCACGCCCAGACCCGCGAGGTCGACCCCGAGGACCTGCAACTGACGGTCAAGGTGCTGGAACAGGCCGAAACCCCCTACGCGCGCGAGATGGTGATGATCCTCATCCGCGGCGTCTACCAGCGCCACATCACCCGCGAGAAGCTGGAACAGCCCGACCTGCCCGGATTCAACTGGACGCAGCTCGGCCCCGACACATGGCGCGAGGAACGCATTCGCGGCCAGAAGGTGAAGGTGCTGGAACGGCGCATGGCGCTTTACCCTGAACGCGCGGGCACGCTGACCATCGGCGCCTTCACCCACAACCTGACCCTGACCGACGAAAACGACAACTGGTTCGAACACGCCATCACGTCCGAGCCCGTCACGATCGAGGTCGCCCCCGCCCCTGCCCTGCCCGACGGCGGCTGGTGGTTCCCGGCGCGGCGCGTCCAGGTCGCCGACAACTGGTCCAACGCGCCCGACCAGCTGACGGCCGGCGAAGGCGTTTTGCGCATTGTTCGGGTCGAAGCGGTGGGCGTCACGCCGGAAATGGTGCCGCCCATGCCGGAACTGACCTCACCCTCCGCCATGATCTTTCCGCACCCCGAAAAGCGGCTGATCGAGCTTTCGCCCGAAGGCCCGGTGACCTACACCTTCTGGCGCTGGACGATCCGGCCCACCAACGACCGCTCCACCATCGTGGAGCCGATCAGCTTCAGCTACTTCGACACCGTCAACCGCGAGATGCGCGAGGTGGTGATCTCGGCCCAGCGGGTCGCCTACGACGAGGCCGCGCTGCCGCCCCCTCCCCCGCCGGAGAACCCCGCCCCCCTGCCCGGCTGGCCCATGGTGCTGGCGGCGCTCGTGGCGCTTGGCGCGGGGCTTGCGTGGATCCTGAAGGGCCAGCGCGCCGACAAGACCGCGCTGCTGCGCCGCCTGCCGCTGCTGGACCCGCAGGTGCGGGCGCTGCGCCGGGCCGCGCGCGCGGGCGATGCTGCAGCCACGCGAAGCGCCGCACGGGCGATCCTGCGCCGCGACGGCGTGACGGGCTCTCACCTGCTCGACGGCTTCGACCGGGCGCATTTCGGGCGCCAGGCAAGGGCCGTCGATCTCAGGGCCTTTGCCTCCGCCCTGCTGCGTGCCCGCACTTAAGACCAAGTGGTGCATTGTCCGAATCCCGCGTCGGGCGCAGCCTTGGCGGAAGCGCACGGCGAAAAGTGCGCTGCAACAGGGAGGAATTGGATTTGGGAATTCTCGACATCTTTTTCAAAAGCGGCGACAGCGCGTCAAGCTCTGCGCCGAAGTACACCCATGTAAAGATTCATCCACAGGTTGATAACGGCATACCGCGCGAAACCGCAGGTTTCTCGGGCGGCACGCTGAAGTGCAAATGCACCACGAACCCCGTGGTGGTGCAGGTTTCGGCCCAGACGGCGCACAACCACGTCTGCGGCTGCACGAAGTGCTGGAAACCCTCCGGCGCCATCTTCAGCCAGATCGCCGTGGTCGGACGCGACAAGGTGAAGGTCACCGAAAACGAGGACAAGCTCGAGATCGTCGACCGCTCTGCCGCGATCCAGCGCCACGCCTGCACCGGCTGCGGCACCCACATGTACGGGCGGATCGAGAACGACGGCCACCCGTTCTACGGCCTCGACTTCGTGCACACGGAGCTCTCGCCCCAGACCGGCTGGGCGGCGCCGACCTTTGCGGCCTTCGTCTCGTCGATCATCGAATCCGGTGTCGATCCGGCCCGCATGGACGAGATCCGCGGCCGCCTGCGCGAGATCGGCCTGACCCCTTACGACTGTCTCTCCCCGCCGCTGATGGATGCCATCGCGACCCACGTCGCGAAGAAGAACTGACACCTGCGGCGACCACGGTCCCGGCTTACCGGCCGGGACCGTCCAGCAGACGTTCGAGCTCCGCCATGGCGACCTCCACCAGTTCGCGGTCCACGTGGCGCCCCTTGATGCGGATATACCATCCGTCGTCGTCGTTGCCGGCCTGAAGGCGCACGCCCGACGACAGGTTTCGCGGCGAAGCCACCTTTTTCGGACGCCCGCCGCGTTTCGGATCGGCCCTGGTCTCGACCTGCTTCAGCGCCTCTTCCAGCACCTGCGCCTCCTCTTCGGCGCTTGTCGTGCGGCTTTCGCTCAGGGCCTGACGCAAAAGGTTCTCGCCCCCCTCGCGCAGCGCCGCCGCCATCCGCAGCCCGTCCTTCTCCTTGATGAGGTCGGGGAACTCCAGCATGTCGCCCAGCTCCTCGAAGATCAGCGCGAAGGACCGGATCTTCGACCGCTTGGCCTTCGACGCCTGCGGGAAAAGCGCGTTGACCGCCTCCTCCGTGTTCACGAAGACCCCCTGCTGCGCCGCGATCACCGCGATGCGCCCGCGCTCGAAGTGGCTGAGCGAGGCGCGGATCTCGTTCTCCTCGATCATCGCCGCAAAGGTGCCGCCCATCGTCTCCGGATCGCGCACCACCGCCTTGATGGAGGCGTATTTCTCGTGTTCGAGGTAGCCGTGTAGCTCCTCCATCGCCAGAAGGCGCCGGTAGCCGGACAAGAGGCCATAGGGCTTCTCGCCCCCCTCCATCCGGAACACCTCGATCGGCAGGCGCAGGCCGCTGCGCAAAATCGAATGCTTCAGCTCGTCCAGCGCCTCCCGGTCGATCACCACCCGGTCGCGCACCAGCGCGCCGCGGTCGATCTGGTCCAGCGGGATCTCCAGCATCACCCGGCCCGAAGCCTCCGCCGCCCGCAACTTCTCCGCGTCGGAACGGTCCTTCGCCGCCGCCTCCCGCTCGGCCGAGCTGCGGGTGTCGTGCATCCCCGCCGCCTCTGCCGCGACCTGCGCGATGGGCGCCGACATCGGCCCGCGCGCCACGTCCCGGCTGACCTCCTCCTCCAGCGCCTGCAGGGCCTCTGCCGTGGGCGCTTCCAGCTTTCTCCGCTTCGCCATTACTCAGCGACCTCCTGCACCGTCCCTGTCTCCGCCTCTGCCATCTGCATGTCCCGCCACCATGTGCCGAGGATGACCTCCTTCACCTCCGCCCAGGTCCGGTCGAAGGTCTCCCGCCCGCGCACGTAGGTGTCGCGGTTGAAGTCGCGGTAATCCGTCTCGTAGATGCCCGAAACCATCTCGCCCGCCTGCCCCACCATGGCCGTCACCTCCTGCCGGTAGGTCGTCATGAAGTCGCCGAAATAGGCCTGGATCACGTTCGCCAGATCGGTCTGCTGGCCCGCGTCGAAGCGCGTCACCAAGGCCCGCACAGCGTCCCATTCAAAGCGCATCTCCGGCAGACCGCCGGACCTCCGCGCCCGGTTCTCGCCTTCCTCGATCGACGCAAACGTCGAATAGATCATGTCGAAGAAGCGCCCGGTCGAGTCGAACTCCAGAAACGACGCCCCGAGCGGCACCAGCAGGATATCCGCCGCAGACAGCGCGTTGATCGTCAGATACCCCAGCGCCGGGGGCGTATCGAGCAGCACGATGTCGTAGTCGTCCAGCATCCCGCCTTCCTCCAGCGCGTTCATCAGCGCGTCCCACAGCGCCCACTGGCGCATCTGCATCCGCCACACCGGCACCTGGAACTCCGCCCAGTAGAGGTTCAGCTGCGCGCCGATCAGGTCGATGTTGGGCCAGTGGGTTTTCTGCACGAGGTTTCGCGGCGAAACCTCTAACGCGGCGGTCAGTGTCTCATCCAATTGGTAAGGAGTCTGCCCCGCGGCCTCCCTCACCCGATTCTCCTCCAGCAGCTTCAGCGCGTAATCCCGCGCCAGCATGGGAAAGACGGTCTGCCATTCGTCCTCCACCTTGCCGCCCATGATCGAGGTCATCGATCCCTGGCTGTCGAGGTCAATGACCAGCACCTTGTAGCCGTCCAGCGCCGCCGACATGGCAAGGTGCGCGCAGGTCGACGTCTTGCCGACGCCGCCCTTGAAGTTCGCCACCGCCACGACCTTTGCGGGCAGTCCCTCCGGCCGCCACGCGCGGTATTCCTTGTCCTTGGCGCCCTCCTCGGCAAAGTGGTCGCGCAGGGTCAGGATCTCTTCCAGCGTGAACCACTTCGATCCCCCCTCCCCTTCGCCCTGCGGCAGCTCCGGGTTCTGGCGCAGCACGCGCCGCAGGTGCGCGGGGTTCACCGGGATCAGGTACTTGCACACCTCCCAGGTCGAGAACTTCCTCAGCCGCTTCGCCCCGTCCGGCGCATAGCCGCGCTTGGCCAGATCGTCCCGCCCCCGCATGGCAAAGGCCGCTGCCTTGGCGAACCGCGCGGTGTCGATGGGCTTCGACAGCTTGCTTGCGGCCGCTTCCGGGTCGATGTTGAAATAGGGGGGCAGGTCCGGCTTTGCCGTCGGTTTCTGTGCCATGTCGCCTCATCATGTTCGCTGTTTGCCGCGATATCATGGAAACTATGGCACATGATCGGGCGCGAGTGAATCATCTTCGCGGCGAAACCGTCTCTATCAAACCAGAAAATGAACCGGACACGAACGGTGTTTGAGAATCTTTCTGGATTTTTAGAATCTTTACGGCAGGATTTTCCGTTACATGTCAGCGAGATACCCGTGGAAAGGTGCCCGCCTTCGGGTTCAGCGGCATCCGTCTGCGGTGTTTGAGGTACCTGTTTCCGGGATCAAGGGCTCCGATTCGCGGTACGTCTGTGGATAACCCGCGGTTTGCGTCGGTTTTCCGCCGTAACAGAGCCTGTATGCCCGCAGATGATTCGGAAAGCGACTCCGGTTGGTGCCCGGCTCTCCCGTAGACGGATACCTTTCGCGGGCACCTGTTCGCAAGGGAACCCGTTTACGGGACAGCCCTCGGCCCGCCTCATAGGTGCCAGCGCGCCACTTGTCAGCGGATACCTTTTCCCGGACAATGACCGCCAACCGGGGCCGACTCGCGGTTCGCCGCGAAACCGTCGCGATCCCGGACAAGGCAAGGGCAGCACGCCGCATCCCGGCGGTCAGAGGGCGACATGGACGAGATTCCCCGCGAACAGTTGAACGGCCCGCTCCGGCGCGGCTCGGTGAAGAAGCACGTTGCGGCGATCCACGTCTCCGGCAAACTGACCCTGTTGCAGCGCAAGCTGTCCAACGTGCTGCTGCTGAACGCCTACGACACGCTGACCTCGCAGAACCGCCACCAGATCGACGCGCGCACGCTCTGCCTGATGATCGGCTACAATTCGAACGACATGGAGACGCTGAAGGCTTCGCTCCGCGGCCTGGCGGAAACCGTGGCCGAATGGGACATGCTGGACGAGAAGGGCCAGCAGGAATGGGGGGTATCGGCGCTGCTCAGCTACGCCAAGCTGTCGGGCGGGGTCTGCGAATACGCCTACTCCCCTGCCCTCGCCGAAAAGCTGCACGACCCGAAGGTCTTTGCCCTCATCAACCTCAACATCCAGCGGCGCTTCACCTCCGGCCATGCTCTGGCGCTGTACGAGAACTGCTATCGGTTCGTGCGCACCGGCTCGACCGGCTGGTGGTCGCTCGACCTGTTCCGCCGCCTGATGGGCGTGGCCGACAGTCCCTATTACGAGGTCTACAAGCACCTCAACGCCAAGATCATCAAGCCGGCGGTGGCCGAGGTGAACAAGACCTCGAACATCGTGGTGACGCCCGAGGTGAAGAAGATGGGCCGGCAGGTGACCGACATCCGCTTCCGCATCGCCGAGAACCCGCAGCTTTCCATCCTCGACCTCGACGACGGCGAGGGGCTGCGCAAGTCCGAGGTCTATCCCCGCCTGCGCGCGCTTGGCGTCTCCGACCGGCTGGCGCGGCAGTGGATGGCCGAACATGGTGAAGATGCGGTTAAGGCAAAGCTCGATTACGTGGCCGGGCAGGGCGGTGTGAAAAACCCTGTGGGCTATCTGACCGCCGCCCTGAAAAACGACTACGAAACGGGGGGAGGTTTCGCCGCGAAACCCTCGGGCCCGGGTGGAGGAGGTTTCGCCGCGAAACCTGCCACCTCGCGCGGCCGCCGCCTTGCCCGTATCCAGGAACTCGCCGCCGCCCGCAAACCCACCCAGAGGGACGCCGACAGACGCCTGTTCATGGCCCGTCTGGACGGCGCGCTGAGGGACGATTTCGAGCGGCACGGCTGGATGTCCGCCCTGAACGCCGAGGCGATCCTGGCCTTCTGGGAAGAGCTCTCGCCCGGCGCCTTCGACGACCTCGACGACGCGGGCTGATTGGACAAGGGGGAGGTTTCGCCGCGAAACCTCCCCTCTTTTTTCTCAGACCACCTTCACCAGCCGCAGCGCGTCATAGATCGCCGCGTGGGTGTTGCGGGAGGCCACCGCATCCCCGATCCGGAACAGCTGGTAGGCGCCCTCGGGGTTGCGGACCACGGTCTGCGGATCGCCCGCGACAAGCGCCTCGTAATCCACCTCGCCCAGGTTGGAGGAACCGTCCCGCAGGTCGAAATAGAGGTCGTCCAGTGGCCGGGTGCCGTGGTTCACCACGACCTGATCCACCTGCCGCTCCTGCGTGACGCCGCCGTAATCGCTGCCGATCTGCGCGATCAGCCGGTTGCCGTCCCGCCGCACCGCGTCCAGCTTCCAGGTCACGGTGAAGGTGACGTCGCGCTTCTGGAGCTCGCGCAGCGACGGGGTCAGGGACATGGCCATCACCTCCGGAGAGATGTTGCGGTCGCGGGTCATGATCTCGACCCGGGCGCCGGTGGCGGCGATCTTCTCGGCGGCCTGAAGGGCGGCGTAGTCCCCGGCGTCGTCGTAGATCAGGACGTTCTCGCCGGGGGTCGCATCGCCCGAAAGGATGTCCCAGGCCGAGACGACAAGCGCGTTGCCCTCCGCCAAGACCTCCGTGTGGGGCAGGCCGCCGGTGGCGACGATCACCACGTCGGGGTTGTCCGCCTGCACCGTCTCCGCGTCGGCGAAGCTGTTGAAGCGGAAGGTCACGCCCATCCGTTCGCATTCCGAAAACCGCCACTGGATGATCTGGATCATCTCGGCCCGGCGCGGGGTCTGGGCCGTCAGGCGGACCTGCCCGCCGGGGTCGTTGGCGGCCTCGTGCACGATGACCTCATGCCCGCGGGCGGCGGCGACGCGGGCGGCCTCCAGCCCGGCCGGACCGGCACCGATCACCACCACGCGGCGGCGGGTGTCGGCCTGCGGGACCTCCTGCGGCTGTTCCAGCTCGCGGCCCGTGGCGGGGTTGTGCAGGCACAGGGCCATGCCGCCCTGGTAGATGCGGTCGAGGCAGTAGTTCGCGCCGACACAGGGACGGATTCGGTCCTCTTCGCCGCGCAGGATCTTGGCCACGATATGCGGGTCGGCCATGTGGGCGCGGGTCATGCCGACCATGTCCAGCTTGCCGCTGGCGATGGCGTGGCGGGCGGTGGCGACGTCCTGAATCTTGGCCGCGTGGAACACCGGCACGCCGGTTTCGCGGCGAACCTCTCCGGCGAAATCGAGGTGCGGCGCGCTGCGCATGCCCTGCACCGGGATCACGTCCGTCAGGCCCGCGTCGGTGTCGATATGGCCCTTGATCACGTTCAGGAAGTCGACCATGCCGCAGTCCTTCAGGCGGCGCGAGATCTCGAGCCCGTCCTCCTTCGTCAGGCCGCCCGGCAGGTCCTCGTCCCCGGTGTAGCGCACGCCGACGATGAAGTCGGGGCCGCAGCGTTTTCGGATCTCGGACAGGATGTCGAAGGTGAAGCGCAGTCGGTTGTCGAGGCTGCCGCCGTAGGGTCCGTCGAGGTCGTTGGTCAGCGGCGACCAGAACTGGTCCATCAGGTGGCCGTAGGCCTGAAGCTCGATCCCGTCGAGGCCCGCCGCCTGCATCCGTTCGGCGGCATCGGCGTAGTCCCGGATGATACGGGCGATGTCCCAGTCCTCGGTCTTCTTGGGGAAGGCCTTGTGGGAGGGTTCGCGCTCGTGCCCCGGTGAGACGACCGGCAGCCAGTCGGCCTTGTCCCAGCGGGTGCGGCGGCCAAGGTGGGTGAGCTGGATCATCACTGCGCAACCGTGGTCGTGGCATTCGTCGGTCAGCTTCTTCATCCAGCCGACGACCTCGTCCTTCCAGGCCAGGATGTTGTTGAAGACCGGCGGGCTGTCGCGGGCGACAGAGGCGGAACCGGCGGTCATCGTCAGGGCGACACCGGCCCGGGCGCGTTCCACGTGATAGGCCCGGTAACGATCCTTGGGCATGCCGTCCTCGGGGTAGGCCGGTTCATGGCTGGTGATCATCAGGCGGTTTTTCAGGGTCAGATGCTTGAGCTGGTAGGGCTGGAAAAGCGGATCGTTGGACATGGGCGGTCTCCCTCTCTGACGCAGCGATTCCATAAAATGTGCACTTGTGTCAAGTTTGTCGTCATCGCTGTCCATTTCCGGTTGCGGCAGGTGGGGCAGGGGGCTAGTTTCGCGCCATGGATGAGGGTGCGGATCAGAAGGGGTGGCGCGGATCGCGCGAGGTCTGGCTGGAGGCGGCCAAGGCCGCGTTCCTCGACAGCGGCGTGGACGCGGTGAAGGTGCAGCCCCTGGGCGCCGCACTCGGGCTGTCGCGGACCAGCTTCTACTGGTTCTTCAAGGACCGCGCCGCGCTGCTGGAGGCATTGCTGGCGCTCTGGGAAGAGACCAACACCCATGCCCTGACAGAGGCGAGTTCCGCCTATGCAGAGACGATTTCCGAGGCGGTTCTGAACCTTCTGAGCGTGTTTCTTGACGAAACCCGGTTCCAGCCGCGGTTCGACATGGCGGTCAGGGGGTGGGCGCACAAATCCGACGCGGTGACGGCGCGCGTGGCAGAGGCCGACGCGACACGGCTTGAGGCGATCCGCGCCATGTTCCAGCGGTTCGGCTTCGACGCGGCAGAGGCCGACGTTCGGGCGCGGACCGTCTACCTCGTGCAGATCGGCTATATCTCGATGCAGGTGCGCGAGACGCTGGAAGAGCGGCTGACCCGCGTTCCGGCCTATGTGAAGACCTACTGCGGGCAGGCGCCTTCGAACCGCGAAATGGCGCGGTTCCGGGCGGGTCTGGGTCTGGATGCGGGGCTAGAGGCCTAGCGGGTCCAGCAGCCGCGCGCCGGTGGGCGCGAAATCGGCGGTGTTGCGGGTGACGACGGTGGCGTCGCGGTTCAGCGCCTGTGCTGCGATCATCAGGTCGGCGCCGGGATGGCCCAGCCTGGCCGACAGGCGGCCCCAGCGGCGGGCGTCCTCGGCGGTGAAGTCGAGCAGCCGGTCGGAGAAGAGCCGCAGGATGCCGTCCATCCAATGCCGCAGGTCGCGGGCGAAGGGCGGGTTCTTCGGCTCCTGCAGGGCGATGCCGCGCTCGATCTCTCCTATGGTGACGACGCTGAGGAACAGCGTGGCCTCGTCCTGTGCGGTCAGCCAGCGGGAGAGGTCCGGCGCGCGTTCGGCCCGTCGCGCGGCAGAGATGATGTTGGTGTCGAGGATGTGGATCACAGCTCGACGTCGCGGGGCACGGCGCTGGCGCGGGGCAGGGGGGTGTCGCCGGGGTCGGGCATGGCCATCAGGTGATCGGCAAAGCGGCCGCGGCTGGCCTGTGCGGCGTGCACCAGCCTTGCGTATTCCTCGGCGGAGACGACGACCACCGCGGGTTTGCCCCGGCGCGACACGGCCTGCGGATGACCGGCAAGCGCGGCCTCCACCACCGCGCTGAAGCGGTTCTTGGCGTCCTGAAGCGAAAGCATGGCGGGTCTCCTGTCCAGCTAACTGGACAGATAGGCGTTTTCGATGGCCAAATCAAGGCGCGCGCTGCGCGGCGACCAGCCAGTCGCGGAAGATCCGGGCCTGGGCGGAGGCGCGCGGATGGGTGCGCAGGTGGAAGACATGGGGGGAGGGCATGCGTTCCGGCATGAGGAGGGTCAGGTCCCCGTTGTCGAGCAGCGGCCCGATGAGGCCCGTCCAGCCCAGCACCGCGCCCGCCCCGTCGCGCGCCATCTGGAGCGCGATCATGTGGTTGTTGACCGCGATGCGGCGGCCGGAGGGCGCGTCGTGGCCGAAGTGGGCGAACCATTCCGCCCAGGTGGTCCAGTCGTTGTCCTCGCTCACCACGTGGATCAGCGGCACGCGGCGCAGCGCGTCGAGCGTGCCGGCGCCATGGGTCGCGGCAAAGCGGGGGGAGCCGACCGCCACGATGTCGTCGTGAAAGAGGATGTGGCCCGCGCCGTCGCCGGGCAGGGCGGCGTAGTGGATCGAGAGGTCGGTCTGCGCGTTGGAGGCGCCGTCGCTGACGATCTGGCTGACCACGATGTCGGGCTGGTCCTGCCAGAAGGCGGTGATCTGCGGGGTCAGCCAGAAAGCGCTGACGGCGGTGGTGGCCTGGATGGTGACATCCTCGGTGCTTTCGGCGGTGCGGACGGTGGCGATCGCGTCAGAGATCCCCTCGAACCCGCGCTGGAGGGCGACGAAGAGGTAGGCGCCGCTTTCGGTCAGGTCGACGCCGCGGTGCTGGCGGCGGAAGAGGGCGGTGCCGAGCTCGGATTCGAGGGCCTTGATCTGGTGAGAGACGGCGGCGGGGGTCACGTTCAGCTCGGCCGCGGTTTTCTTGAAGCTGAGATTCCGGGCGGCTGCCTCGAAACAGACCAGCGACGTGAGCGAGGGAAGGTCGTAGGGGCGGGTCATCGGTCGCTTTCGGAGGCGTGGATGTCGGAAAGGGGACAGGTGAATTCAGATAACCTTAGTTGAGAATTATTGTTATTGAAAGGCGGGTAATTGCGGCGCAATGCCTCAAAGGAACTAACCCCATCCTGCGCCTTCGGAGGCTGCTCCATGACCGATTCCCTTTCCGACCTGCTGGCCCGCCGCGTTCCCGGCCATTCGCTGGAACGGCCCTTCTACACCGACCCGGAGATCTACCAGCGCGACCTGGAGACGATCTGGTACCGCGAGTGGCTGTTCGCGATTCCCGTGGCGCAGCTGGTGAAGACCGGCGCCTATGCCCGCATCCGCATCGGGGCGTACAACGTCATCCTCGTGAAGGGGGCCGACGGGGTGATCCGCGGCTTCCACAACTCGTGCCGTCACCGCGGGTCGGTGATCTGCCAGAAGGCGGAAGGCACGGTCGCGAAGCTGACCTGCCCCTACCACCAGTGGACCTACGACCTGGACGGCCGGCTGATCTGGGCGCGCGACATGGGCGCCGACTTCGACCCGTCGAAGTACAACCTCAAGACCATCCACGTCCGGGAACTGGCCGGGCTGATTTACATCTGCCTCGCCGACGAGGCGCCGGACTTCGACGCCTTTGCCGAACTTGCGCGGCCCTACCTCGAGGTGCACGACCTGAACCGCGCGAAGGTGGCTTACCAGTCGACCATCGTCGAGAAGGGCAACTGGAAGCTCGTCTGGGAGAACAACCGAGAGTGCTATCACTGCGCGGGCACCCACCCGGCGCTGTCGCGGTCCTTCCCGCTGGACCCGGCGGTGGCGGGGGTGTCGGCGGACGGCTCCGTCCCGGCGCGGCTGCAGGCGCATTTCGACAAGTGCGAGGCGGCGGGCGCGCCGTCGAAGTTCGCCATGGCGGGCTTTGCCGGGCAATACCGCCTTGCGCGTATGCCGCTGGAAGAGAAGGCGCTGTCCTACACGATGGACCTGAAACCGGCATCCAAGCGTCCGCTGGGCCGTGTGACGGTGCCGGATGCGGGCACGCTGCTGAAGTTCCACTACCCGTCGACATGGAACCACTTCCTGCCCGACATCTCGCTGACCTTCCGCGTCACCCCCATCGGCCCGCAGGAAACAGAGGTCACCACCACATGGCTGGTGGACAAGGACGCGGTGGAAGGCGTCGATTACGACCTGAACCGCCTGACCGAGGTCTGGGTCGCCACCAACGACGAGGACCGCCGCATCGTCGAGGACAACCAGCTGGGTATCAACTCTCCGGCCTATGTCCCCGGCCCCTACAGCCCGATCATGGAAGACGGGGTTGAGCAGTTCGTGGACTGGTACGTGAAGACCATGCTGCGCGCGATGGGTCCGCAATCCGTGGCGGCGGAATAAGCCGATGACCGCGATGACCCCGACGCTGGCCTTCTGGTCGGACGACGAGCCGCTGGAGTGCGTGTCGTTCCTGCCGGAAGCGCCGAACACCGTCACCTTCACCTTCCAGGCGCCGTCGGGCGCGCTGTTCCGGTTCAAGCCGGGCCAGTTCGTCACGCTTGAGCTGCCGGTGCCCGGCGGGCCGCTGCACCGGACCTACACGATTTCCTCGTCGCCTTCGCGCCCGACCTCGCTGACCGTCACGGTCAAGGCGCAGGACGGGTCGCTGGGCACGCGCTGGATGCTGGATCACCTGCGCCCCGGCGTGCGGCTGAAGGCGATCGGGCCGGCCGGGCAGTTCTCGTTCATGAACCACCCGGCGGAAAAGTACCTGTTCATCTCGGCGGGATCGGGCATCACGCCGATGGTCTCGATGACGACCTACATGTACGACGCGGGCCGCGAGCCGGACATCGTGTTCATCAACTGCGCCCGGCTGCCGTCCGAGATCATCTTCCGCCAGCGGATGGAGATGATGGCCTCCCGCCTGCCGGGGATCGAACTGGCATGGGTGGTGGACAAGGCCGACCCCTACCGCCCGTGGACCGGCTATCGCGGGCCGTTCAACCAGCTTCTGCTGGGCCTCGCCGCGCCGGATTACCTTGACCGCGAGGTGTTCTGCTGCGGGCCGGAGCCGTTCATGACCGCCGTGCGAGAGGCGCTTCAGGGCCTCGGCTACGACATGGACCGTTACCACCAGGAAAGCTTTTCCGCCCCGGTCGGCGAGACCGGCGAATACGACGAGGGCGTGACGCTGGACGAAGAGGCCAAGGCCGAAGTCACCTTCGCCCTGTCCGGCAAGACGGTCGAATGCTCGGAGACGGAGACGCTTCTGTCCGTCGCACGGCAGGCCGGCCTCGCGATCCCGTCGGGCTGCACCTTCGGTGTCTGCGGCACCTGCAAGGTCAAGAAGACCGAAGGGCAGGTGCACATGGTGCACAACGGCGGCATCACCGACGAGGATATCGAGGACGGCTATATCCTTGCCTGCTGCTCGAACCCCATCGGCAAGGTCGCCATCGAGGCCTGAAGGTTCCCCTTGCGGAAACGGCAAACGCCCGGGCTGGTCTGGCCCGGGCGTTTTCTTTTCGCTGTATTGCGAATGGTTTAGGGGATGATCCGCACCGCTCCCTTGGCCGCGGAAGAGGCGAGCATGGCGTAGGCCTTCAGCGCCTTCGTCACCGCGCGCGGGCGCGGTTCGGCCGGACCCCAGGGCAGCGGGCCCTTGGCGGTGCGGCGTGCCTCCAGCGTGGCGTCGTCCACGGCGAGGTTGATGGTGCGGTTCGGGATGTCGATCTCGATCAGGTCGCCGGTTTCCACCAGGCCGATGGTGCCGCCTTCCTCTGCCTCGGGGCTGACGTGCCCGATGGAGAGGCCGGAGGTCCCGCCGGAGAAGCGCCCGTCGGTCAGCAGCGCGCATTTGGCGCCCAGCCCCTTCGATTTCAGGTAGGAGGTCGGGTAGAGCATTTCCTGCATGCCCGGGCCGCCGCGCGGTCCCTCGTAGCGGATCACGACGACCTCGCCCTCGGTCACCTTGCCGGTCAGGATGCCCTTCACCGCGTCGTCCTGGCTTTCGAAGACCTTGGCGGGGCCGGAGAACTTCAGGATCGAGTCGTCGACGCCTGCCGTCTTCACGATGCAGCCGTCGAGCGCGATGTTGCCGAACAGCACGGCGAGGCCGCCGTCCTTCGAGAAGGCGTTTTCCATGTTGCGGATCACGCCACCCGTGCGGTCGCGGTCAAGCTCCTTGTAGCGGTTCTCGGTCGAGAAGGCCTGCGTGGTGCGCACGCCGCCGGGGGCCGCGCGGAAGAACCTGTCCACGTCTTCGTCGTTGGCCGTCATGATGTCCCACTTGGCGATGGCCTCTGCCATGGTGCCGGAGTGGACGGTCTTCACGTCGCCGTGGATCAGCCCGCCGCGGTTGAGTTCGCCGAGGATGCCCATGATGCCGCCCGCGCGGTGCACGTCCTCCATGTGGACGTCGCCCTTGGCCGGGGCGACCTTCGACAGGCAGGGCACCTTGCGGCTGAGGCGGTCCATGTCGGACATGGTGAAATCGACGTCGCCCTCGTGCGCGATGGCCAGCAGGTGCAGCACGGTGTTGGTCGAGCCGCCCATGGCGATGTCGAGCGACATGGCGTTCTCGAAGGCTTCGAAGGTCGCGATCTCGCGCGGGAGGAGGCCCTTCTCCTCGCCTTCGTAGTGGCGCTTGGTGATGTCGACGATCTTGCGTCCGGCTTCGAGGAACAGCGCCTTGCGGTCGGCGTGGGTGGCCAGCATCGAGCCGTTGCCCGGCAGCGCGAGGCCGAGCGCCTCGGCCAGGCAGTTCATCGAGTTGGCGGTGAACATGCCCGAGCAGGACCCGCAGGTCGGGCAGGCGTTCTGTTCGAAGGCGTCCACCTCGGCGTCGGAATACTGGTCGTCGGCGGCGGCGACCATGGCATCCACGAGGTCCACGGCCTTTTCGAGGTCGTTGATGGTGACCTTGCCGGCCTCCATCGGGCCGCCGGAGACGAAGATCACCGGGATGTTGAGGCGCATCGCGGCCATCAGCATGCCGGGGGTGATCTTGTCGCAGTTGGAGATGCAGACCATGGCGTCGGCGCAATGGGCGTTGACCATGTATTCCACCGAGTCGGCGATGATCTCGCGCGAGGGCAGGGAGTAGAGCATCCCGTCGTGGCCCATGGCGATGCCGTCGTCCACGGCGATGGTGTTGAATTCCTTGGCGACGCCGCCGGCGGATTCGATCTCGCGCGCGACCATCTGGCCCAGGTCCTTCAGGTGCACGTGGCCGGGCACGAACTGGGTGAAGGAGTTGACGACGGCGATGATCGGCTTGCCGAAGTCGCTGTCCTTCATGCCGGTCGCGCGCCAGAGACCGCGGGCGCCGGCCATGTTGCGGCCGTGGGTGGTGCGGCGGGATCTGTAATAGGGCATGTGGCTTGGTCCTTGCGATTGCGCGGTGCGGTTATAAGCCCGTCAGCGCGCCGCTCAACCCCCATCGGACCGGGGGCGAGCTATTTCCGCAGGTGTGTCATGCCGTTGCAGGGCGGGCCGTTGCAGGGCAGGGGGTGCGGGCGGCCGGGGACACGGCAGGGAGTGACATGCGCGCAGGCCACCCGCGTTTCCGCGCCGGTCCGGGGCAGGGGACCCGGAGGGTGGGGCGGAAATTCCGGGTTCGGGCGGCGGGGTTGTTCCCGGGTCCCTCGTTGGCGGACGGGAGCCGGGGAAGGCACCGCCTTAAGGGGGCAGGCGGCGCTCCGGGATGCCGGAGGCCGCCGTGCCGGTTTTCATGCGACTGGGGGTCCGGGGGGCTTGCCCCCCGGCGGATCGCTGCCGCAGGCAGCGAAATCCCCGCCCGGACAGGCGTCAGGACAGGTGGTGCACCTCCTGCTTGCCGTAGACCGGCGTTGGCAGGCCCTCCATCCGCGCCTTCAGCTGAAGGGCGAGGTACTGCGAGTAATGCCGCGACTGGTGCAGGTTGCCGCCGTGCATCCACAGGTTCTCGACCTGCGTGGGCTTCCACATGTTGCGCTGCTCGCCTTCCCACGGGCCGGGGTCCTTGGTGGTGTCGGAGCCGAGGCCCCAGACCTTGCCCAGCCGGTCGGCGGTTTCCTGTCCCATCAGGTCGGCCACCCAGCCGTTCATCGAGTTGTAGCCGGTGGCATAGACGATCAGGTCGGCGTCGAGGTGCGTGCCGTCGTCGAGGTTCACGCCGGTCTCGTCTACGCTGACCACCTGGCCGCGCTTCAGCTTGACCTCGCCGTCGATGATGAGCTGGCTGGCGCCCACGTCGATGTAGTAGCCCGAACCGCGCCGCAGGTACTTCATGAACAGGCCCGAGCCGTCATCCCCCCAGTCGAGCCAGAAGCCCGCCTTCTCAAGCCCCTCGTAGAATTCCTTGTCGCGTTCCTTCATCTGCTCGTAAGCGGGGATCTGGAACTCGTGCAGGATGCGGTAGGGCAGGGAGGCGAAGATCAGGTCAGCCTTCTCGGTGGTGACGCCGTTGGCGACTGCCTCCTCCGAATAGAGCGCGCCCATGCCGATATCCATCAGCGTGTCGGAGCGCACGATATGGGTGGAGGACCGCTGCACCATGGTCACGTCCGCGTCGTGTTCCCAGAGAGCGGCACAGATGTCGTGGGCAGAGTTGTTCGATCCCACGACCACCACCTTCTTGCCGGCCCACTGGTCGGGACCGTCGTGTTCGGAGGAATGCTGCTGCACGCCCTTGAAGGTGTCCATGCCGGGGAAGTCGGGCATCCGCTTCTTGCCGGACATGCCGGTGGCCATGACAAGCTGCTTGGGGCGCAGCACGACCTCCTCTCCGTCGCGGTCGACGACCACGGTCCATTCGCCCTTCGCCGCGTCGAACTCCGCCGACTTGGCGGTGGTCTTGGTCCAGTAGTTCAGCTCCATGACCTTGGTGTACATCTCGAGCCAGTCGCCGATCTTGTCCTTCGGGGCGAAGACGGGCCAGTTTTCCGGGAACTTGATGTAGGGCAGGTGGTCGTACCAGACCGGGTCATGCAGGCAGAGCGACTTGTACCGCTTGCGCCAGCTGTCGCCGGGGCGTTCGTTGCGCTCCACGATGATCGTGGGCACGCCAAGCTGCCGCAGCCGTGCGCCAAGGGCGATGCCGCCCTGTCCGCCGCCGATGATCAGGCAGTAGGGCTGTTCGGTGTAGCCGAGGGTCTTTGCCTCGCGCTCCCGCTCTTCCTTCCAGGTCGGGCGGTTCTTGGCCGCGCCGTGCTTGGCGCCAAGCGGCCGGGCAAAGCCCTTGGGCTCTTCGTGACCCTTCAGCTCCACCATGGTGGTGAGCAGGGTCCAGATCTTGCCCTCCTTCAGGCGGATCATGCCGTAGCCGCGGGCAAGGTCGGTCTCGAAGCTGATCCACGCGGTGACGACGCCGCCTTCCTCGGTCGGGATCTCGCCTTCGGCCAGGTGCCAGCCGCGGGGCTTCGTGGTGTCGAGCTGGTGCTTCAGCATGTCCGCCACCTGGTCCTTGCCCTCGACCGTCTTCAGGTTCCAGGTGAAGGTGACGAGGTCGCGCCAGTAGCAATCGTCCAGGAACATCCCTGTCGCGCGGTCGATGTCCCCCTTTTCCAGCGCGTCGCCGAAGTCGTCCAGAAAGGCCTGGGTTTCGTTGGCCAATGTCGAGTCGAGCATGTGGTCCTCCTCCTTAGTCTTGGTTGTTATGCGGGCGAGCGTGGCAAAGCCCGGGGCGGGCTGGCTACGCCGAAGGACGGATGCTGCGGGGCGGCACGGGATTTGGCGTGTTGCGCGTTGCGCGCGCAACGGCGCGCAACGCGCCCGCGCCGGTCCGGCAGGGTCAGCCCGGTGGAGTCACCCCGGTGGACTCAGGCCGGCCTTGCGGACCCGCCGCAGGATGGTGGAGCGGTTGACGCCAAGCCGCCGTGCCGCGCGCGCCATGTTCCAGTGGCAGGCATCCAGCAGCGATTGCAGGTCCTCGTCGGTGGTTTCCTCGCCCGTGGCGGGCGCGGGCCGCGGCAGGTCGGGGAGGTCGATCACCTGCCCCTCGGTCACGGCGGCGGCAATGGCCAGCGTGTGCTGCAGTTCGCGGATGTTGCCGGGCCAGTCGCGGGCCAGAAGCTCGGCCCGGGCTTGCGGCGAGAGGCGCATCCCGTCGGCGGCGAAGGGGCGCATCAGCCGGTCGATCAGCCAGTCGGTGTCGTGGCGCAGCCGCAGCGGGGGCAGGTCGAGCCGTGCGCCCGACAGGCGGTAATAAAGATCGTCGCGGAAACTGCCCTCGGCCAGGCGCGGGGCCAGCGGCAGGCGGGCAGAGGCGATCACCCGCAGGTCCTCGCGCCGCTCGATCAGCGTCAGCAGCGCGGCCTGCGCCTGTTGGTCGAGGTCGTCGACCCCGCGCAGGAAGAGCGTGCCGGGCGCCGCGTCCTCCAGCCCGTCGAAACCGGCGGCGGCGCAGCGGATGGCGTGGAAGGCGCGGGACGGGCCGCTCATGTGGATGGCGCGGGCGAGGCGTTCCTTGCCGGTCCCCGATTCGCCGGTCAGCAGCAGCGGCACCCGGGTCGGCGCCAGCCGCGCGGCGGTCCTGAGCAGCGGGTCGAGCACCGGGTCCGGCCCGGCGAAACCCGCCAGAGGGGCGGGCAGGGCGGTGTCGCGGTGGCGCAGGGGGACGCGGGCGGCCTGGGGCGCGATTGCATGGCCGTAAAGCCCGCGCCCGTCCCGCAGCCTCAGCACACGGTCCTCGGACGGGCGGCCGCGCATCAGGTCGGGCAGGTCGTCGACCGAGAGGTCGATCAGCGTGTCGATCCGCTGCCCGATCAGCGACCCGCCGCCGGGCGCGAGGATGTCGCGCGCGCCATGTGTCATGCCGATGATGTGCCCCGATCCGTCGAGCGCCACCGCCGCCTCCGGATCGACCTCGAGGAACTCGGGCGAGGCCGAGACCCGGAGCACCCAGTCGCGCCGTGTCATCGCCATGAGGTTCGCCATCTCCACCCGCCGCACCGACGCCCGGACGAGGTTCATCGCGAGGTTCTGGGAGGATTTCGGCGAGGGCGACCGCAGGAGCGAGATGTCCAGCACCGCCGTCAGCTTGCCGCAGGTGTCGTAGATCGGCGCGGAGGTGCAGGACAGCGGCGTATGCGCCAGCCCGAAGTGGTCGCCCTGATGGATGGTCACCGCCTCGCCGGTCACGATGCAGGAGCCGACGCCGCAGGTCCCGGCCAGGTCCTCCGTCCAGTTGGAGCCGAGGTAGAGCCCGGCCTGCCGCAGGTCGTCCTCGAACCGGGGATCGCCGAAGAAGTCGACGCAGACGCCCTTCGCATCGGCGAGCAGCAGCACATAGTTCTGGCCCGCGACCTGCCGGAACAGCGCCTGCAGGCCGGAGCGCGCGGTGGCGATCAGCCGTTCGGACTGTTCCCGGTGGGCGCGCAGCTCGGCGTCGGTGACGATGTGGGCGGCCTCGGCCCGGGTCGGGTCCATGCCGTAGCTTTCAACGCAGCGCCGCCAGCTGTCCGCGACAAGGCTGTCCCGTCCCGTGTCCTGCCCGCGCAGAACCCGGTCGATCTCGGCCACATGATCCAGATCGCGCATGCCGTCCTCCCCAGCGATGCACGGAAAGGGTAACATCCCGCGCCCCGTCATGCACCTGCACCATGGTATGGGGCGGGGGCCGGGCGGACGCCCGCCTGCGCGCGGGATGGGCGCGCGCCGTCGCGCTTGGGGGAAGCGGTTGCCGATGGGCGGCAAAGGGGGGATTCGGGGAAACCCTTTTCCTTTGCGAGCGGGCGGAGCGACCCCGACGGAATGGCGCATCCGCCGTGCCGGGGTGGCGACAGACCCGCGCTTGCAGGCCTGACCCCGCCGGTGTTTTTCGACACGCCAAGGCCCCTCTGTCGCATCCGTGAAGGGGGTGGTCGCAGGTGCTCATCCCGGCCTTGATGCCGCGATGCAGAATGTGCAGAGCAAATGCCAGTTTACGCCATCCCTCCCCAACCCGCCGCGCGCCGCGGCCCTTCCAGACCGGAGCCCCCAATGACCAAGTTCTGCCTGACCGTGTCCTGCGCGTCCAAGCGCGGCATCGTCGCCGGCATCGCCACCTTCCTTGCCGACCACGGCTGCAACATCACCGACAGCTCGCAGTTCGACGACGTGGAGACGGGCAGGTTCTTCATGCGCACCAGCTTCACCTCCGAGACCGGCGCCGAGCTCGCCACCCTCGAACAGGAGTTCGTGAGCGTGGCGCAAGGCATGGACATGGACTTCACCTTCCACGACGAGGCGACGAAGATGAAGGTCGTCGTCATGGTCAGCCGCTTCGGCCACTGCCTGAACGACCTGCTCTACCGCTGCCGCATCGGCGCCCTGCCGATCGAGATCGTGGCCGTGATCTCGAACCACATGGACTACCAGAAGACCGTGGTGAACCAGGACATCCCGTTCCACTGCATCCGGGTCACGAAGGAGAACAAGCCGCAGGCCGAGGCAGCCATCATGCAGGTGGTCGAGGACGCGGGCGCCGACCTGATCGTTCTGGCGCGCTACATGCAGATCCTCAGCGACGAGATGTGCCGCAAGATGTCGGGGCGGATCATCAACATCCACCACTCCTTCCTGCCGTCGTTCAAGGGCGCCAACCCCTACAAGCAGGCCTTCGCCCGCGGCGTGAAGCTGATCGGTGCGACCTCGCACTACGTGACCGCCGACCTCGACGAAGGCCCGATCATCGAGCAGGACACCATCCGCGTGACCCACGCGCAATCGCCCGAAGACTACGTTTCCCTCGGGCGCGACGTGGAGGCGCAAGTGCTTGCCCGGGCGATCCACGCTCACGCCCACCACCGCGTCTTCCTGAACGGCAACAAGACGGTGGTCTTCCCCTCGTCGCCGGGCAGCCATTCCTCCGAACGCATGGGCTGAAGGCCTCGCAAGGGGCGGCGCCGACGCACCCGGCAAGTCAGCGCCGCGCCGCCTGAAGCGTTCCGAGGCAGGTATTTATAGCCAAGATGAAGGGGCAGGGCGCTCTCCTGTCCTTCATCTTGGTCCAAATACCTCCGGGGGTCCGGGGGCGGAGCCCCCGGCGGATCGCCTTGCGTCAGCAAGGCGAAACCCTTCAGCGCACCGAGTTCACCGAGCTGTCGAGCAGGTGACGGGTGTAGGGGTCCTTCGCCTCCAGCCGCCGCATCTCGTCCACGCCCAGCACCTCGACGAAGCGGCCGTCCTTCATGACGGCGATGCGCTCGCAGAGGTGGCCCACCACGCCGAGGTCGTGGGAGACCATCACGTAGGTCAGTTCGTGTTCGCGGCGCAGGTCGGCCAGCAGGTTGAGGATCTCGGCCTGCACGGAGACGTCGAGCGCGGAGGTCGGCTCGTCCAGCAGCAGGATCGCCGGATCGCAGGCGAGCGCGCGGGCGATGGCGACGCGCTGGCGCTGGCCGCCCGACAGCTGGTGCGGGAAGCGGAAACGGAAACCGGCGCCGAGCCCCACGTCGTCGAGCAGCCGTCCGATGCGGGCGTCGATGTCGGGCACGCCGTGCAGGGTCATCGCCTCGGACAGGACGCGGTCGACGGTGTGGCGCGGGTGAAGCGAGGCATAGGGGTCCTGGAAGACCATCTGCACCTTGCGGTAGAAGTCCTTGCTGCGGGTCCGGCCCAGCGTTTCCCCGGCGACGGCCATGTGGCCGGACCATGTGGGTGCGAGGCCCGCGATGGCGCGCAGGATCGTCGACTTGCCGGAGCCGCTCTCGCCCACGAGGCCGAAGCTTTCGCCGTCGGCGACTTCGAAGCTCACGTCCTTCACGGCGTCGGCGCGCTGCGCGCCGGTGCCGAACCACACGTCGAGGTGGCGGATGTCGATGGCGCTCATATGCGGGCACTCACGGAGGGGGCTTCGCGCCAGGCCGGGTCGCGTTGCAGCACCTCCAGCCTGTCGCGCGGGTGTTCGAGGTCGGGCACGGAGTTCAGGAGGCCCAGCGTGTATGGGTGTTGCGCGTTGCGCAGTTCGGACGCCTTGCAGGTCTCGACGATCCGCCCGGCGTACATCACCGCGATGCGGTCGCAGAACTTGGCCACGAGGTTCAGGTCGTGGCTGATGAAGATCAGGCCCATGCCGCGGTCCTTCACCAGCTTGTCCATGATGTCGAGCACCTGAAGCTGCACCGAGACGTCGAGCGCGGAGGTCGGTTCGTCCGCGATCAGGATCTCCGGGTTGGGCAGCAGCATCATGGCGATCATGATCCGCTGGCCCATGCCGCCCGACACCTCGTGCGGGTAGAGGTCCATGACCCGGGCGGGGTCGCGGATGGCGACCTCGTCGAGCATGTCGAGCGCGCGTTTGCGTGCTTCGGCCCTCGACACCTTTTCGTGCGCGCGGAGCGCCTCGATCAGTTGCTGGCCGACGGGCATCACCGGGTTCAGCGAAAACTTGGGGTCCTGCATGACCATGGACACCCGTCCGCCGCGGAGCTGGCGCATGCGCGCGTCGGGCAGGGTCAGGATGTCCTCGCCGTGCACGGACAGACGGTCGGCGGTGACTTCGCCGGGCGGCTGGATCAGGCGCAGGACGGCGCGGCCGGTCATCGACTTTCCCGAACCGCTTTCGCCGACGATGCCCAGCCGTTCGCGGCCGAGCGTGAAGGAGATGCCGCGCACCGCGTCGAAGACGCCGGAGCGGGTGCGGAACTTCACCCATAGGTTTTCGACGTCGAGGAGGGGATCTTCGGTCATGCGTTGCCCTCCTTCGGGTCGAGCACGTCGCGCAGCCCGTCGCCCAGCAGGTTGAAGGCGAGCGAGATGGCGAAGATCGCGATGCCGGGGATCGTGGCGACCCACCAGTAGTCGAGGATGTACTTGCGCCCCTCGGAGATCATCGCGCCCCATTCGGGGCTCGGTGGCTGCGCGCCGAGGCCGAGGAAGCCCAGCCCCGCGGCGGTCAGGATGATGCCCGCCATGTCGAGCGTCACCCGGATCACCAGCGACGAGATGCAGAGCGGCCAGATGTGTTTCGTCACGATGCGGAACGGTCCCGCGCCCTGCAGGCGGACGGCGTGGATGTAGTCGGAGTTGCGGATGGTCAGCGTTTCGGCCCGGGCGATCCGGGCGTAGGGCGGCCAGGCGGTCAGCGAGATTGCGAGCACCGCGTTCTCGATCCCGGCGCCGAGGGCGGCGACGAAGGCCAGCGCGAGGATCAGCCGCGGGAAGGCGAGGAAGATGTCGGTGATCCGCATCAGGACCACGTCCACCCAGCCTCCGGCATAGCCCGAGACGGTGCCCATGATCAGCCCGACGAGCGGCGCCACCATGGCCACGAGCAGCACGATGTAGATCGAGATCCGCGCGCCGTAGAGCAGGCGGGAGTAGATGTCGCGGCCGAGGCTGTCGGTGCCGAAGATATGGCCTTCTGCCCCCGGCGGCAGCAGGCGCGAACCGAGGTCCTGGGCAAAGGGATCGTCGGTCGCCAGCAGCGGGGCGAAGATCGCGGCGAGGATCAGCACAAGGAGCACGATCAGCCCCAGCATCGCCAGCGGGTTCGACCGGAAGGTGAGCCAGCCCTTGTACCACGCCGAGAAGCGGGCCTGCCGGCGGGAGGTCGGCTCTTCGCTCAGGAGCCATGCGCGGAGGGACGTGTCGGTCATTTGGCCCTCGGATCGAAGAAGCGGTAGAGCAGGTCGGAGAAGATGTTGATGCCCACGAAGATGGTGCCGATCACGATGGTGCCGCCGAGGACGGAGTTCATGTCATTGGCGAGGAGCGAGGTGGTGATGTACTGGCCGATGCCGGGCCATGCGAAGATGATTTCGGTCAGAACGGAGCCTTCGAGCAGGTTGGCGTAGGCCAGCGCGATCACCGTCACCAGCTGGATGCGGATGTTGCGGAAGGCGTGGCCCCAGATGACCTGTCGTTCCGACAGGCCCTTTACCCGCGCGGTGGTCACGTATTCGGAATTCAGCTGCTCCAGCATGAAGGAGCGGGTCATGCGGCTGATGTAGGCCATGGAGTAGTAGCCCAGCAGCGAGGCGGGCAGGATGATGTGCGAGAAGGCGTCCCTGAAGACGGTCCATTCGCCGCGCAGCGCGGAATCGACCAGCAGCATCCCGGTGATCGGTTCGACGATGCCCTGATAGAAGATGCCCAGCCGTCCGGGGCCCGCGACCCAGCCGAGGATGCCGTAGAACACCAGAAGGCCCACGAGGCCCAGCCAGAAGATCGGCATCGAATACCCGATGAGGCCGACGAACCGGGCGAGCTGGTCGATCCAGCTTCCGCGCTTGACGGCGGCGATGACCCCCAGCGGCACGCCGAGGACGACGCCGATCAGCGTGCCGAGCGTGGCGAGTTCCAGCGTGGCGGGGAAGACGCGGGCGATGTCGGTGGTGACTTCCTGCCCGGTGCGGATGGAGCGGCCGAGGTCGCCGTGCAGCACGTCGTTGACGTAGATGCCGAACTGCACCAGCAGCGGCTTGTCGAGGCCGAGTTCAAGAAAGGTGGCGTCGTATTGCGCCTGTGTCGCCCGTTCGCCGATGACGGCCAGAACGGGGTCGATCGGCATCACCCGGCCGATCATGAAGGTCACGAAGAGCAGACCGAGGATGGTCGCGGCAACGGTGGCTACGGTCCCCAGGGTCTTCTTGGCCCATGGGGGGAAGGACGGCATCTGCCGTCCTTCTCCAGTGGTGCTGTCGGTCATTACTTGGTGATGACCCAGTAGGAGACCGCGGTGGTCGCGCCGCCGGCGACGAAGTTCTCGACGCTTTCGCCCATGCCGTTCTGTTCGATCTGCTGGAACATCATGCCGAAGGGGCTGACCTGCTGGTGCTCGCGCTGAAGCTCCAGGTACATCTCGCGGCGCGCGTCGGTGTCGTTCTCGACGACGGCGGCCAGCGTCTTTTCGTTCATCGCGCCCGGATCCCAGGCGTTGCGCCATGCGAGGTAGCCGGTGTTGCCTGCCTCGTCGGCGTTGTCTGGGTTCAGCGCGAAGGTGCCGGCGTTGGTGTTCGGGTCCGGATAGTCCGGGCCCCATGCGCCCACGTAGATGTCATGCTCGCGCGCGCGGTAGCGGTCGAGCGTCTGCGCACCGGTGCCGACGATCAGTTCGACCTCGCAGCCGAGCTGGCCCCAGGTGTTCTGCAGCGACTGCGCGATGTCGAGACGTTCCTGCGCGTCGCGCACGGAGATCTCGATCGGCCCGCAGTCCGGGAAGCCCGATTCGGCCATGGCGGCCTTGGCGGCGTCCATGTCGAAGCCGTAGGGCTTTTCCTCGAGCGCGCCGAGGAAGGTCAGCGGCAGGAAGGCCTGATGCACGGTGTACTGGCCCTTCAGGAAGGAGCCGGACATGCCGTCGTAGTCGACGGCGAGTTTTAGCGCCTCGAGCACCTTCGGGTCTGCCAGCATCTCGACCTTCTGGTTCGCGGACCAGTACATCAGGCGGCCGCGCAGTTCGTCGACGACCTTGACGCCCTCGACATCGGCCAGGCCCGCCACGTCCTCGGGCGAGAGGTTGCGCGCCACGTCGATGTCGCCGCGTTCGAGCTGAAGCCGCTGGGTGGCGGATTCCTGGATGTGCTGGACGATCACCCGCTCCATCGCCGGCTTGTCGCCGTGGTAGTTCGGGTTGAGGTCCATCAGGACGCTCTCGTTCGGCTTCCAGTCCACGACCTTGTAGGGGCCGGAGCCTGCGGTGTTGGTGCGCAGCCAGTCGCTGCCCATGTCGCCTTCGACCTCATTGGCCATGGCGGTTTCCATGTCGACGATGCCGCCGATGGTTGCGGTCAGGCAGTTCAGCACGAAGGACAGCGCGTAGGGCTTGTCCAGCGTCAGGACGAGCGTCTTGTCGTCGGTCGCCTTGATGGTTTCCTCGACGTTGTCGGCGGTGAAACCGAACTGCGTCAGGATGAACGCGGGCGTCTTGTCCAGCAGCACCGCACGGCGGAGCGAGAACTCGGCGTCCTTGGCGGTCACCGGGTTGCCGGAGGAAAAGACATGTCCCTCGGCCATGGTGAAGGTGACGGTCTTGCCGTCCTCGGAGATCTCCCAGCTTTCGGCAAGCTGCGGCTGGTAGCCCGCGTCGAGGTCGAGCGGATCGAAGTTCACCAGCTTTTCGTAGACGTTGCGCGACACGTCGGCGCCTGCGAACTCGAAGCTTTCCGCCGGGTCGAAGGTCTTGATGTCGTCGATGCGGTTGGCGATCACCAGCATGTTCGGCGGGGTTTCCGCCATGACCGGGGCAGCAGTGCCCAGGGCCACGATTGCGGCCACCACGGCCGCTGTGAAGTTGGTCTTCATTTTAGTTACTCCCTGTTGTGTTTTTTGTTTGGTTACCGGTCACTCACCCCATGTCTTGCGCAGAACGCGCAACCAGTTCCTGTGTGTCACCCTGGCCATCAGATCGTCGTCGACACCGTGGTCCTTCAGCGCCGCCACAAGATTGGGCAGCCCTGCGATGTCGCGGATCGGGTCAGGCACGAGTGCGCCGTCGAAGTCCGATCCCAGGCCGACGCGATCCTCGCCCAGGGTTTCGACCAAATGGTCAAAATGTCGGAGCACGATGTCAAGCCCGAAGTCCGACTCCATGCGGCCGTCGGGCCTGAGAAAGGCGCTTGCGAAGTTGATGCCCACCATTCCGTCACTTTCACGGATCATGTGAAGCTGCCGGTCGGTGAGGTTGCGGGCGTGCGGCGTGATGGCGTGGGCGTTGGAATGCGTGGCGACCAGCGGCGCGTCGGTGATCGCGGCCACGTCGTCCATGCCCTTCTCGTTTAGGTGCGAGAGGTCGATCATGATCTTCAGCGCATTGCACTCGCGCACCAGCGCCTTGCCCGCGTCGGTGAGGCCGGGGCCGGTGTCGGGCGACGAGGGGAAGCGGAAGGGGACGCCATGGCCCCAGACGGTCGGCCTGCTCCAGACCGGCCCGAGGGAGCGCAGGCCGCGCGCGTGCCATTCGTGCAGGCGGGCGAAGTCGCGGTCCACGGCCTCCGCACCTTCAATATGCGCGACGGCGGCCATTTCGGGTTTGGGCAGGGCCGCGGCGATGTCGTCGGCGGTCCGGCAGAGCGTCACGGCCCCCGCCGCGGCGAGGTCGTCGAGCGCGTCGAAGCCGCGGGTCGTCCAGTCGAGCGCCTCGTCTTCCGGCACGGGATCGGGGAGGGGGATGTCGTATTCCGGCTTCACCATCTCCTCGTAGCGCACGGCCTTGTTGCCGGGGGAGGGGACGAAGATCGCGAAGAAGCCGCCGCCGAAGCCGCCCTTGACCGCACGGGGCTTGTCGATGTGGCCGCTGTCGAGGCCCTCGGCCACCCCTTGCGCCGTGACGTCGCCGCGCAAGAGGCGCAGCACCAGATCGTTATGGCCGTCGAAGACCGGGAAGTTGGTCATTCTGTCTCCAGTGTCTTTTTGAAACCGAGGTGCGAGGGCGTGAAGCCCGCACGCTCGTAGAAGCGGTGAGCGTCGTCCCTTTGGCGGTCGGAGGTCAACTGCACGAGGCGACAATTCCGGCTTTGCGCTTCCGCGACCGCCCAATCGAGCATCATCCGGCCAAGGCCTTGGCCGCGCCGGGCGGAGGAGACGCGCATCGCCTCGATCTGGGCGCGCCATGCGCCGTGGCGCGAGAGGCCGGGCAGGAAGGAGAGAAGGAGGGTGGCAACGATCTCTCCACCCTCTTCGCCCACGGCGAGGATGTGGTTGGGGTCTCTGTCGATCGCCGCGAAGGCCGAGAGGTAGGCGTCGTCCACCGCGCCCCCGTCCCGGTTCTTTCCCAGCCCGTCGTCGGCGTAGAGCGCGATCAGGGCAGGGAGGTCGGTGCGGGTGGCGGGGCGGATCGTCAGGGTCACAGGCGGCGGCCCTCCGCGTCGAAGCGGAAGGTCCGCGCGTCGTCGTAGTCGAAGGCCACGTCCTCGCCCACCTCCGTCAGGTCCTGCCCGAAGAGGCGCACGGTGAAGGTCTGGCCGTCCGGGGCGCGCACCAGAAGGTTGGTGTCACCGCCCAGCCGTTCGACGTGGGTGACGGTGCCCTTCAGCCGTCCGGCGGGATCGGGGCGCAGGTATTCGGGGCGCACGCCCAGCACCTCGCCCGCGTTCAGGCCCGGCGCGTTCTCGACGAAGTTCATCGACGGCGCGCCGAGGAAACCCGCGACGAAGCGGTTGGCTGGGTTGTTGTAGAGCTCCATGGGGGAGCCTACCTGCTCGACCCGGCCGTCGCGCAGCACGACGATGCGGTCGGCGAGGGTCATCGCCTCGATCTGGTCGTGGGTGACGTAGATCATCGAGGCGGCGAGGGTGCGATGCAGGGTGGCGATCTCGACCCGGGTGTTCATCCGGAGCGCGGCGTCGAGGTTCGAGAGCGGTTCGTCGAAGAGGAACAGGCGCGGGTCGCGCACGATGGCACGGCCGATCGCGACGCGCTGGCGCTGGCCGCCGGACAGTTCGGCGGGGCGGCGCGACAGGTAGGGTTCGAGGTCCAGCATCTTCGCCGCCTTGGCGACCTGCTGGGCGACCTTGTCCTTCGGCGCGCCGTCCTGCTTCAGCCCCAGCCCCATGTTGTCCTTGACGCTCAGGTGCGGATAAAGCGCGTAGCTCTGGAAGACCATGGCGATGCCGCGCTTGGCGGGGGGTGTGCCGTTCACCTGCTCGCCGCCGATGGAGACGGTGCCGGAGGTGGCTTCCTCCAGCCCGGCGATGACGCGCAGGAGGGTGGACTTGCCGCAGCCGGAAGGGCCGACGAAGACGACGAACTCGCCATCCTCCACGGTCAGGTTGATGTCCTTCAGGACGTGGGTCTTGCCGAAGGACTTGTTGACGTTTTCGAGGATCAGGGCGGTCATGTCACGTCTCCCGGTCTGACGGGTTGGCCGGTGCGGATGGAGAGGTCGGCGGCGAGGCAGATGGCAAGGCTGTCCACCGCCTCCTGCATGTGGCGGGTGAGGTCGGTGTCGTTCCGGATGGCCTCGATCAGGAAGGCCTGCTCGGCATCGCACAGCTCCTGGTGGCCGGGTTCGTCGGGCAGGTCGATGAGGCGGTCGTCGCCGGGGCGGTGCACCAGCAGGGCGCCGACGCGGGTGTGGCCGTCGACGGAATCGCTGTCGCCCTTGTCTGCGTCCTTGATCGAAACCGCGCCGTTCGGGCTGACCACGTCCTTCACGAAGAAGGCGGTTTCGGACATCATCGGGCCCCAGCCGGCCTCGTACCAGCCGACGGAGCCGTCCTCGAACCGGACCTGTAGCTGGCCGTAGTTGTACATATCCTCTGGGATCTCGTCCGAGAGGCGCAGGCCGATGCCGGTGACCTGCACGGGGCGCGAGCCGCAGATCTGGCACATCACGTCAACGTAGTGCACGCCGCAGTCGACGATGGGAGAGGTGGTCTGCATCAGCGCCTTGTGGGTTTCCCACGTCGCGCCCTCGGACTGCTGGTTGAGGTTCAGCCGGAACACGTAGGGGCCGCCAAGCGCCTTCGCCTCGTCGATCAGCCGCACCCACGAAGGGTGATGCCGCAGGATGTAGCCCACGACCAGCTTGCGGTTCAGGCGGGCCGCCGTCTCGGTCACGCGGCGGGCGTCGGTGACGGTCAGCGCCAGCGGTTTCTCGACGAAGACATGCGCGCCCGCCTCCATCGCGGCGATGGCGTATTCGGCGTGCGTATCGGTGTAGGTGGCGACGACGACAAGGTCAGGCTGCGTCTCTGCGAGGGCGGCGTGGAAGTCGGTGAAGACCGGGTAGGGCAGGCGGTCATCGGCGTCGGGCGAGCGCTTGACGATGCCGACGATCTCGCTTTCGGGATGGGTGTGGTGGGCCATGGCATGGGAGAAGCCCATGTTGCCGAGACCGGCGATGAGTACCTTCATTTGACGGCCCCCGAGGTGATGCCGCGGATCAGTTGCCGCGAGAAGATGACGTAAAGGACCATGACCGGCAGGATCGCCATGGAGAGCGCGGAGAGCACCGCGTTCCAGTCGGTCACGAACTGCCCGATGAAGACCTGGCTGCCGAGCGTGAGGGTCTTCACCTCTTCCGCCGGGGCGAGGATCAGCGGGAACCACAGGTCGTTCCAGATCGGGATCATGTTGAACACCGCCACCGTGGCGAGCGCGGGGCGGACCAGCGGCAGCACGAGGCGGAAGAAGATCGCGTATTCGCTGAGCCCGTCGATGCGGCCGGCGTTCTTGAGGTCGTCGGAGACGCCCTTCATGAACTCCGACAGGATGAAGACGGCGAGCGGCAGGCCCTGCGCGGTGTAGACGAGGATCAGCGCCCACAGCGTGTTCACCAGCCCGGTGGAGACCATCATTTCAAGGATCGCGACGGTGCCGATCCGGATCGGGATCATGATCCCCAGCGCGAGGTAGAGCGCCATGATGGTGCTGCCCTTGAAGCGGTACTCGGCCAGCGCGAAGGCCGCCATGGCACCGAAGAGCAGGATGAAGAACAGCGAGGCGACGGTGACGACGAAGGAGTTCTGGAAATAGAGGAAGAAGTCGCCCTGCTTCAGCACCGTCTCGTATCCCACAAGCGAGAAGCTCTCGCCGTTGGGCAGGGCCAGCGGTTCGCGGAAGATGGCGCGGCGGCTCTTGAAGCTGTTGACCACGATCACGAAGACCGGGAATAGCGCGATCAGCACGTAGAGGATCAGCGCGCCGTGCATGGCGAGGAGGTTCGGGGTGATGCGGCGTGTGGACATGACCTTCCCCTCAGAACTGGTAGTGGCGCAGGCGCCGCTGGATGCCGAAGAGGTAGATGCAGACCCCGATCAGGATGATCCCGAACATGGCGGAGGCGATGGCAGAGCCCATGTAGGGGTCGCCCAGCTGCAACTGGAAGCCGAAGAAGGTGCGGTACATGAAGGTGCCGAGGATGTCGGTGGAGAAATCCGGCCCCGCCAGCGCGCCCTGCGCGGCGTAGATCAGGTCGAAGGCGTTGAAGTTGCCCACGAAGGTCAGGATCGAGATGATGCCGATCGACGGCAGGATCAGCGGCAGCTTGATCTTCCAGAAGGCCGAGAGGCCGGTGATGCCGTCGACCTCGCCTGCCTCCAGGATCTCTTCAGGGATCGACAGGAGGGCGGCGTAGATCAGCATCATCGGGATGCCGACGAACTGCCAGACGGAGATCAGCGCCAGCGTGGTCAGGGCGTATTCCTCCTTGCCCAGCCACGGCGCGAACAGCGACTTGAGCCCGATGGCGTCCAGCATCGACGGCGCGATGCCCCAGATCGGCGAGAGGATCAGCTTCCACGCGAAGCCCACGATGACGAAGCTGAGGATGGTGGGGACGAAGATCGCGGTGCGGTAGAGGGCGGCGAACCGCAGCTTCGGCGAGGACAGGAGCGCCGCCAGTGCTATGCCGATGGGGTTCTGCACCAGCATGTGGATCAGGAAGAACCAGAAGTTGTTCGCCAGCGCGTTCCAGAACTGTTCGGACCAGTTCGGGTCGAGGAACAGGCGCCTGAAGTTGGCGAGCCCGACGAAGACGCGCGCCTTTTCCTCGGTGTTGAACAGCGCGAGGCGCAGGGTGTCGAACAGCGGGAAGATCATCACGGCCGTGTAGACCAGCACCGCGGGGGCGAGGAACACGACGACATGCCATCGGATGCGGCCCATGGGCTTTCACCTCGTCTGTCGGGGGAAAGGATCGGGCGGCAGACGCCCGGCGGGTCGGAGGTGGCCGGGCGAAGGGACGCCCGGCCGGAGGTCAGTTTACTGCTGGTTCTCGTACCAGGACGCGAGGCCTTCCTGCAGGCGGTTGGCCGCCTCTTCCGGGGTCTCCGTGCCCTTGATCACGGCAGCGGAGGCGTTCCACAGCTCGTTCTCGAGGTTCGGCGTGCCGCGCGACAGGATCTGGTAGGAGGACCGGATCGTGCTTTCGCACTCGTCACGCCAGCTTGCGAACTCGGCCGCCAGCGGGTCGGTGATCTCTACCGGGTCGGAGGCCAGCGGGTAGAAGCCCGGCAGCGCGTTGGCGAAGATCTTGGAGAATTCCGGCGACGCCACCCAGTTCAGGAAGGTCTTTGCCTCTTCCGGGTGCTCGGTCGCGGCGTTCATGCCGATGCCGATGTCGGTGTGGTCGGAGATGTAGCAGGTGTCGCCCTCGGCCACGACCGGCGGCGGGAAGGCCCCCATCTCGAACTCGGCGAGGTTGTTGAAGCCCGACACTTCCCACGAACCCGCCGGGTAGATCGCCGCGCGGCCCAGGGTAAAGACGTTCTGGCTGTCGGGGTAGGTCTGTGCCTCGAAACCGTCGCCCAGGTAGTCGCCCCATTTCGCCAGCTCGGAGAAGACCTCGGTGAACTGCGGGTCGTTCAGCTTTGCGTCGCCGGCGATCAGCGCGTTGCGGCCTTCCTCGCCCTTCCAGTAGGTCGGGCCGATGTTCTGGTAGCCCATGGTCGCGGCTTCCCACTGGTCGTTGGTGCCCATCGCCATCGGGATGTAGGTGCCGTCTTCCTTGATCTTGTCCAAGACGTCGTAGAATTCCGCCACGGTGGTCGGCTCTTCGAGGCCCAGTTCCTCGAAGATCTCCTTGTTGTAGATGAAGCCGTGGATCACGGCGCCCATCGGAACGCAGAAGGGGTGTTCGCCGTCGTCGGTGATCCATGCGGATTTAGCCACGTCGGAGAAGTTCGCCATGCCTTCGAGGTCGGACAGGTCGGCAAGCTTGCCGCCTTCGTACAGGGCGAGAGAGGCGTCGAAGGGGCGGCAGGTGATGATGTCGCCCGCGGACCCTGCGTCCAGCTTGGAGTTCAGGATGGCGTTGTATTCCGCCGGGGCGGAGGGGGTGAAGTTCAGCTTGATGCCGGGATGCTCGGCCTCGAAGGCCGGGATGATCTCGTCCTGCCAGATCGTCAGGTCGTCGTTGCGCCAGCTCTCGATGGTCAGCGTGACGTCCTGGGCCCATGCGCCGGTGCCCAGCACGCTCAGCAGAAGGGCGCCTTTGAGTGTCTTGGTCATGTGTCTTTCTCTCCTTGTTGGAAAAGGCCCTGTTTCAGGCTCTTCTGGTTTTCGGTGTCTCGGCCTGCAGCGCCTGCCGCAGGACCTGCCCGTTGGCATCGAGGATGCGGCGGGCGTCTTCGGGATCGTGCCCCAGCGCCACGAGGACGGCGGGTTTCACGTCGTATCCGGTGGCCTCCAGCGCGGCGCGGGCGGCGTCGGCGGGGACCGCTGCGATGCCGGCGACGATGGCTTCGGCCCGGGCGCGCAGCTTGATGTTGTCCGGGCGCAGGTTGACCATCATGCCGTCATGGACATGGCCCAGCAGCACCCCCGCGAGGGTCGAGATCATGTTGAGCGCGATCTTCTGCGCGGTGCCTGCGCCAAGGCGGGTCGACCCCTCGACCACTTCGGGCGGGGTGGGCAACGCGATGGCCGTGTCCGCGAGTGTCAGCAGCGCGCTGTCCGGCGTGTTGGCGATGCCGATCACGGCGATGCCCTTTGCCTGCGCGGCCCGCGCCATCGCCAGGGCCTGCGGCGTGGTGCCGGAGGCGGAGATGGCGATCAGCAGGTCGCCGGGCGACATGGCGGCGGCGGCCGCCTCTGCCTCGGCTGTGTCGTCTTCGGTATGGCCGGGCATCCGCGCGTCGGTGGGAATGCCGCCCGCCATGACGATGCGGACCTGCGCCGGGTCGATGCCGTAGGTGCCGGGCAGTTCGCAGGCGTCCGCCAGCGCCATCAGGCCCGAGCTTCCGGCGGCGGCATAGACCACGGTCCCGCCGTTGCGCAGGGTGTCGGCCATGCGGCGCGCGGCCTCCTCGATCCCCGGCAGGGCGTTCCCGACGGCACGCGCGGCGTCGGTCTGCGCATCCAGCATGGTGCGCAAGGCCGCATCAGGGCGCAGGGCGTCGATGGAGGTCATGGCGGCAGCCTTCGGTGAGTCGGGTGGCAGTTTCTCAAGACCATACCTAAACAATACCTTTAAGCAAGAACTCTTTTCAATTGGTCCTGTCTGGCGCAAATTTGCAGCTATTGGTATTGTTTTGGTGTTCCCAAGTGCGCAGCCTCGTGGTATTGCTTGCGCCATGACAGAGGCACCCACACCCTTTGCGATCGGACTGGACGGCGGCGGAAGCGGCTGTCGCGTGGCGATCTGCGATGCCTCCGGCGCCATCCTCGGCCGGGGCGAGGGCGGGCCTGCCAATGCCACCACCGATTTCGACGGCACGGTTCGTCACCTTTGCGCGGCGCTCGACATTGCCTGCGTCGGTGCGGGCGTGACGGTTGCCGATCTGGCGGAGGTGCCGGCGCATGCGGGGCTGGCGGGCGTGATCTCGGCGGAGGTGGGCGACCGCGTGGCCGCCGCGCTGCCGCTGCGGCGGGTCACCGTGACCGAGGACAGCGACACCATGCTTGCCGGTGCGCTCGGGCCGCAGGACGGCGCGCTGGCCGCCATCGGCACCGGCAGCTTCTTTGCCCGGCAGGCCGGGGGCGTCTCGCGCAGTGTCGGCGGCTGGGGCTTCCAGCTTTCGGATCAGGCGTCGGGCGCGTGGCTGGGGCACGAGCTGATGAAGCTGGCCCTGCACGTGAGCGACGGGTTGGTGGCGGAGTCGCCGCTGGCGCGCGCCGTGCTGGACGAGATCGGCGGGCCGCCGGGCCTCGTCGCCTTTGGCCGCCGCGCCTTTGCACATGATTACGCCGCCTATGCCCCGCGCATCGTGGAGGCCGCGAAGGCCGGGGACAGCGCGGGGCTGTCGCTGATGTGGCAGGGCGCGACCTTCCTGCGGTTCGCGCTTGACGGGCTGGGGCACCGCGCGGGCGAACCGCTGTGCCTGACCGGCGGGGTGGGCGTGCATTATGCGCCCTACCTAGACGACCTGACGCTGATCGCCCCGAAAGGCAGCGCGCTCGACGGGGCGCTGGCGCTGGCGCGGAGGATCCCGGCATGAGCGTGGTCGACTTCCTGAAGCCGCACGACTGGTACAGGCCGGAGGCCGGGCCGCGCTACCTGCAGCTCCGCAACCGCCTGTCCGAGGGCGTGGACGGCGGGCTTCTGGCCCCGGGCAGCCCGCTGCCGCCCGAGCGCGAGATCGCCACGATCACCGAGTTCAGCCGCGTCACTGTCCGCAAGGCGATCCAGTCGCTCGTGGACGAGGGCCGGATCGTGCAGCGGCAGGGGTCCGGGTCCTTCGTCGCTTCGACCCCGGCGAAGGTGAACCAGACCCTGTCGCGTCTCACCTCCTTCACCGAGGACATGGCCCGCCGCGGCATGAGCGTCACGGTGCAATGGCTGGAGCGCGGGTTTTTCATGCCGACCCCCGAAGAGGTCGAGGCGTTGTCGCTGAAGGAGGGCGATTCCGTCGCCCGGATCGCGCGGTTGCGGCTGGCGGACGGTGCGCCGATGGCGATCGAGCGCGCCTCTCTGCCGACCGACATCCTGCCCAACCCGCTGGAGGTCACCCAGTCGCTCTACGCCGTGCTCGACGCCCATGGCACGCGGCCGGTGGTGGCGCTGCAGAAGATCACCGCCGTGATCGTCGACGGGCCGGACGCCGCCTTGCTGGACCTTGCGCCCGGAAGCGCCGGGCTGAGGATCGAACGAACCTCCAGCCTCGCCTCCGGGCGGGTCTGCGAATTCACCCAATCCCTCTACCGCGGCGATGCCTATACCTTCGTCGCCGAACTGCGCCTGCAAAAGGAAGACCGATGACCGAGACCCACATGCGGCGCGAAGTGCTGGAAATCCCCGATGCGGTGGAGCGGCTGCTGACTCGTGGCGGCGACGCGATCCGGGGCGCGGCAGAGGCGCTGCGCGCGCGCGATCCGGCGTTCTTCGTCACCGTGGCGCGCGGCTCTTCGGACCATGCCGCGACCTACTTCAAGTACGTGGCCGAGATCCTCGCCGGGCTGCCCGTGGCCTCTGTCGGGCCGTCGGTCGCCTCGATCTACGGGGCGCGGCTGAAGGTGAAGGGCGCCGCCTGCCTTGCCGTGTCGCAATCGGGGATGAGCCCGGACATCGTCGCCATGGTGCGGATGATGCAGGAGGAGGGCGCGCTGACGGTCGGGCTGACCAACCACCTTGATTCCCGGCTGGCAGAGGTCTCGGACCACGCGCTTGCGCTTCACGCCGGGCCGGAACTGTCGGTTGCGGCCACGAAGACCTTCGTGAACTCGGCGGTCGCGGGCGTCTGGCTGCTGGCGGAACTGGTGCAGGACGACGCGCTGAGGGCGGCGATCCATGGCCTGCCGCAGGCGCTGGCAGAGGCCGTTTCCGCCGACTGGTCGCCGCTTGCCGCAGAGCTGCAAACGGCGGAGTCGCTTTACTGCCTCGGGCGCGGGCCGGTCTTTGCCTTCTCGAACGAGGCGGCGCTGAAGTTCAAGGAGACCTGCCAGCTGCACGCCGAAAGCTATTCCTCGGCGGAGGTGCTGCACGGTCCGGTCAGCATCGTCGAGCGGGGCTTCCCGGTGATCGCGCTGGCGGTGCAGGACGCGGCCCAGGGCGCGCTGATCGACGTGGCCGAGCAGGTGGCCGCGAAGGGCGCGAAGGTCTTTACCACCTCGCGCAAGGCAACCACCGCGACGGCGCTGCCCGCGGTGCGCACGGGCCATCCGCTGACCGATCCGATCTCGTTGATCGCATCGTTCTATGCGATGGTCGAACAGGTCGCCGTGGCGCGAGGGGTGAATCCCGACGCGCCGCGCCACCTGCGCAAGGTGACGGAGACCACGTGATGCGCTACCTGCACGCTCCCGAGATCTTCGACGGCGTCCGCCACCTGACCGAACACGCGCTGGCGGTGGAGGACGGGCGACTGAAGGCCATCGTGCCGCTGAAGGACGCGCCGGCGGCCGAACGCCTCGACGGGACGATCCTGCCGGGGTTCGTCGACCTGCAGGTGAACGGCGGCGGTGGCGTGCTGTTCAACGAAGAGACCACGGTCGAGGGGCTGCGCACCATCGCGGAGGCACACGCCCGCACCGGCACCACGCATATCCTGCCGACGCTGATCACCGACACGCCGGACAAGGTGCGCGCCGCCATCGACGCGGTAGAGCAGGCGGTGGCGCAGGGCGTTCCGGGGATCGTCGGTCTCCATCTCGAAGGGCCGCACCTGTCGCTGGCCCGCAAGGGGGCGCACGACCCCGCCCTGATCCGTCCGATGACGGAGGCCGATGCCGCGGTGCTGACCGATGCCGCCGCCCGCCTGCCGAACCTGAAGGTGACGATCGCACCTGAATCCGTGCCGCTGGACATGGTGCACAGGCTGGTGCGCGCCGGGGTGATCCTGTCGCTGGGTCACACCGATTGCAGCTACGAGACCGCCTGCGCCTATTTCGACGCGGGCGTGCGCTGCGCCACGCATCTTTTCAATGCGATGAGCCAGATGGGCAACCGCGCGCCGGGCATAGTGGGGGCGATCCTCGACCGGCCCGACGTGTCGGCCGGGATCATCGCCGACGGCATCCACGTGCACACCGCCGCGCTGCGCATTGCGCTGAACGCGCACAAGGAGCAGGGGGCCCTGTTCCTCGTGACCGACGCCATGCCGCCGGTGGGCTCAGACATCACCGAATACGTTCTGAACGGGCGCCGCGTGCTGCGCCGCGACGGGCGGCTGACGCTGGAGGACGGGACGCTTGCCGGGGCCGACCTCGACATGCCGACCGCGCTGAAGGTGCTGGACGGGATCGGCGTGCCGCGCATCCGGGCGCTGGCGATGGCCACCTGCCTGCCGGCGCGGCTGCTCAAGGCCCCCGGAAACGCGGGCCATTTCAAACCGGGCGACCGCTTCGACGGCATCCGGCTGGACCCCGAAGGGCGCTTCGTCCCGCTCTGACGGGTATTGCACCCTGGGACCCGGGGTGCCGATTTGGTGTGCTTGAAGATCGGGCGGAGGCCATGTGTGCCCCCGTCTCAGCGCCTGTGCCGCCGACCCACATGGATTTCCGATGCAAGGAAGCCGGTTTGCCGTGGCCACCAATGGTGGCGTGCTGCCCGGCCCTCGCTGCCTGCAGGGCGGCCCTCCCCGGTTGTGACCTTTGTCAGAAACGCAACAAACAGACCGATATTTGCAATATTGGTCATCCCGCCGATTGGCTAACCTTATGACGGGAGACGCGCTCCGGCGCGGCGGACAAGGATTTTGGGGAGGACACATGTTCAGAATATCGAAAAGGACGCTTTGCCGTTCGATGGCCGGAGTGCTGGCGATGGCGGGGGCAACGGCCTGGGCGGGACCGGAGGACGACACCCTTCGCGTTGCCATGGCCGAGGAGATCCTCAATCTCGACTACAACTACACCACCAAGCGCGAATACATCATCCTTGCGCAGTTGACCGACGCCAAGCTGTTCGAGTTCGATCCCGAGACACAGGATGTGGAGCCGTCCGTCGCCTCGGGTTTCGAATGGATCGATGACACCACGCTCGATGTCATTTTGCGCGACGATGTGCTGTTTCATGACGGCAGCAAGCTGACCGCCGAGGACGTGGCCTACACCTACAACTGGCTGCGCGATCCCGACAGCGAGGCGAACGCGACGGGCGTGGTCGAGCGCTGGCTGGAGAGTGCCGAGGTCGTGGCGCCGGACCGTGTCCGGTTCCACATGACGTCCGTCTATCCGCTGGTGCTGCGCGACATGGCCAGCCGGATCATGCTGCGGAAGGACGGCACCTACGACGCAGGCGGCGAGATCGACCGCGACGCCATGTCGAGCGACCTTGTGGCGACGGGCCCCTATCGCGTCGAAAGCTTCGAACCGGGGACCGAGCTGGTCCTGAAACGGTTCGACGGCTACTTCGGCGAGGCTCCGGCCATAGAAACCATCGTGGTACGCAACATTCCCGACATCGGCACCCAACAGGCAGAGCTGATGTCCGGCGGGATCGACTGGATGTTCAAGGTGCCACAGGACGTGGCCGCCGCAGCAGGCGCCCATCCGGCCGTGGAGTACCTGAGCGGGCCGGACCTTCGCGTCGGCTTCGTGGTTCTGGATGCCGCTGGCTGGACCGATCCCGAAGGGCCGCTGACCGACGTGAAGGTGCGCCAGGCGATCAATCACGCGATCAACACGCCGGAGATCGCGGAGTTTCTGATGGGCGGATCGTCCGAACCGATCCACACCGCCTGCCACCCGGCGCAGTTCGGCTGCGACCAATCGGTGACGCGCTACGAATACGACCCGGAAAAGGCAAAGGCGCTGCTGGCCGAGGCGGGCTACCCCGATGGCTTTCCGCTCGACCTCTGGGCGTACCGCGACAAGCCGGTGGCAGAGGCGGTTGCCTCCGATCTTGCGGCTGCGGGGATCGACGTCAACCTGCGCTACGTGAAGCTGGAGAGCCTGAACCAGGCGCGCGCTTCCCGCGACATCGCGGCCTACATCGGGACGTGGGGGTCGGGCGGGACCGCCGACACTGCGGCGATTGCGCAGATCCACTTCGGCGACTCCGACCGTAACCTGACCGGCGACGACGCACTGTCCGGGATGGTCGCCGCCGCCGAGCAGACCGCCGATCCCGAAGAGCGCAAGGCCTTCTATACGGAGGCCCTGGGCCGGATCGCGGATCAGGCCTACTGGGCGCCGCTGGTGTCCTACACGGCGAATTATCTCGTCGCCTCTGACCTCGATTTCCCGCTCAGCCCCGACGGCCTTCCCCGGCTGCAGCAGGCCAGCTGGAAATGAAACCGGAACCGCGGGCAGGCCACCGCCCGCCCGCTTCCCGCAGGACACGATAAGACATGCTCAAATACATCGCACTCAAGAGCCTGCTCGCGATCCTCGTCGCCTTCACGGTCTCTCTCGCGGCGTTCCTTCTGCTGAACGTCGCCTCCGACCCCGCGCAGGCCATCGCGGGCGAAGATGCCACGCCCGACGTCGTCGAGACGATCCGCGCCCGCTACGGCCTCGACCGGCCGATATACGAGCGGTACGTGTCGTGGCTGGCCGGAGTGGCGACCGGCGACTTCGGCGAAAGCTACTACTGGCACAAGCCGGTGGCCGAACTGGTCGCCGACCGTGCCGACGAGACGCTGACGCTGGCGCTGTCGGCACTGCTGGTCACCATCGTGATCGCCATTCCGCTGGGCGCGCTGGCCGGTCTCAACCCCAATTCGTGGATCGACCGTATGGCGCTGGGGGTCGCGGTCTCGGCGCAGGCCATCCCGAATTTCTGGCTTGGCCTGATCATGATCATCCTCTTCGCGGTGATGATCCCCATCTTCCCGGTCTCGGGAGACAACACCTGGTATCATTTCGTGTTGCCCGCCATCGTGCTGGGCGCCTCCTCCGTGCCCGCGGTGATGCGGCTGACACGGACCGGGCTGATCGAGGTGATGAGCGCCGACTACATCCGCACCGCCCGGTCCAAGGGCTTTCGCGGCACCACGCTCCTGCGGCGGCATGCCCTGCGCAACGCCATCCTGCCGGTGATCTCGGTGCTGGCGGTGCAACTGGGCCAGAAGTTCGGAGGCTCGGTCATCACCGAGAGCATCTTTGCGATCAACGGGCTGGGGCGGCTGGCGCTGGAATCCATCCTCGGGGCCGACATCCCGACGGTACAGATGCTGATCTTCGTCTTCGCCATCGTCTTCGTAGCCATGAACCTGCTCGCCGACATCCTGAATGCGGCGCTCGACCCGAGGATCAGAATCGGATGACCGACACGGATATTTCAATCGCGGCCGTCGAAACCCGGCCCGAAGCCGAGGGCCTTTCCGCGGGCCAGGTGTTCCGCCAGAGGATGTTCGGCCACACCGGCTTCCTGATCGGCGCGGGCCTCATCGCCCTGATGACGCTGGTCGCGATCTTCGCGCCGCTGCTGGCGCCGCACGATCCTTTTGCACAGAACCTCTCGGCACGGATGCTGCCGCCGTTCTGGGGCGAGGGCGGATCGCCCGAGTACCTGCTGGGCACGGACCAGAACGGGCGCGACTACCTCAGCCGGCTGATCTACGGCACGCGCATCTCGATCACCATCGGCATCGGCGCGGCCAGCATCGGGCTGCTGATCGGGGTCACGGCGGGGGTGCTCGCCGGGTATTTCGGCGGCTGGGTCGATCACGCCATCAGCTTTCTGCTGACCGCCCAGCTTGCGCTGCCGGGTCTTCTGCTGGCCATGGCGCTGGTCTTCATCATCGGCCCGTCGATCTGGGTGGTGATCGGGATCGTCGGCGTGCTGCACTGGACCTATTACCTGGTGGTCACCCGTTCGGCCACGCAGCGGCTGCGCAACCTCGATTTCGTCGCGGCAGCGGCCTCTTCGGGGGCCAGCGCGCCGAAGATCATCCTGCACGAGATCCTGCCCAACCTCGTGCCGCAGATCATCGTGATCTTCACCTTCGAACTGGGCATCGCGATCCTCGCGGAATCGAGCCTGTCCTTCCTCGGGGTCGGCATCCAGCCGCCCACGCCCTCCTGGGGCCTGATGATCGCCGAGGGCAAGCAATCCATGTTCTTCCGCCCGTGGCTGGTGGTGCTGCCCGGCATCTGCCTGTTCCTGCTGGTCATCGGGGCGAACCTGATGGGCGACGGATTGCGGGACATCACTTCGCCGGAGGGGCGCAACGAATGACGAGCTTTCTCGAAATCGCCAACCTGAACGTGAGCATCCGCCTGCCGCATGGCCAGCTTCGCGCGGTGCGCGACACCACCCTGACGCTGGAGAAGGGCCAGTCGCTTGGCATCGTCGGCGAAAGCGGGTCGGGCAAGTCCATGACGGCGCTGGCGCTGATGCGGCTTCTGCCGCGCAGCGCAACCTGCGAGGCGGAGAGGCTGCGGTTCGACGGTCTGGACCTCGCGACGCTCGACGACCGCCGGTTCGCCCATACCGTCCCGGGCACCGGCATCGGGATGATCTTCCAGGAGCCGATGACCTCGCTCAACCCGGTCTACACCATCGGGCGCCAGATGACCGAGGCCGCGGTCTATCGCGGGCTGATGTCGTCGGGCGAGGCGCGGAAGAAGGCGATTGCGCTGCTAGACCGCGTGGGCATTCCCGACCCCGAAGGCCGGATGTCGCAGTACCCGCACCAAATGTCGGGCGGCCAGCGTCAGCGTGTGATGATCGCGATGACCCTGATGCTCGATCCGAAGCTGCTGATCGCGGACGAGCCGACGACTGCGCTCGACGTGACGGTGCAGGCGCAGATCCTCGACCTGCTGGACGACCTGCGGCACGAGCGTGACATGGGCATGATCCTGATCTCGCACGACCTGGCAGTGGTCGCGCAGCGCACCGATGCGGTTGCGGTCATGTACGGCGGGGAAATCGTAGAACAGGGGCCGGCGGATGCTGTGCTACGCAAGCCTTCGCATCCGTACACCCAGTCGCTCCTGAACGCGATCCCGCAGCTTTCGGGGGCGCCCGGCCGTCTCGGCGCGATCCCCGGGGTCGTGTCGACCGTGATGGAAGAACCGACGGCCTGCATCTTTGCTCCGAGGTGCGCGCACGCCCACGCCGCCTGCACCGCGCACCGCCCGCCGGTGCGCGAGCATGACGTTGGTCATACCTGCCGCTGCGTGCTGGAAACGCCGCCCGTGGTGGAGACGTCGCTGATCCCGTTGCGCGCGGCCAAGCCTGCACCGGATGCCGAGGCGGTGCTGTCAGCGCGCAACATCACCCGGGTCTACCAGTCGCGGCGGGGCATGTTCGGCCCGATGCGCGAGATCAGGGCGCTGGACGGTCTGACCGTGGACCTGCGCAAGGGCGAAACGCTCGCTATCATCGGCGAAAGCGGATCGGGCAAGTCGACGCTGGCGCGCATCCTGCTGGGCCTCGACGAGCCGACCTCGGGCGAGGTTTTCATGCTGGGCCAACCGGTCGCAAGCCTCTCTACTCAGGAACGCGCCCGGTTCGTCCAGCCGGTGTTCCAGGATCCCTATTCCTCGCTCAACCCGCGGCGGCGGCTTGCGGATATCATCGCCTGGCCGCTGCAGCTGACCGGGGAATACGATGCGGCCACACGTCAGGCGATGGTCCGCGATGCGCTGGACCTGGTGGGATTGCCGCGTCGGTTGCTGCACGCCTACCCTTCGCAGTTGTCGGGCGGCCAGCGGCAGAGGGTGGCGATTGCCCGGGCGCTTGTCACCAGGCCGGAGATCCTCGTGTGCGATGAGCCGACCTCCGCGCTCGATGTCTCGATCCAGGCGCAGATCCTGAACCTGCTCGACGATCTGAAGGCCGAGATGGGGCTGACCAACCTGTTCATCACCCACGACATGGCCGTGGTGCACCAGATCGCCGACCGGGTGGTGGTGATGCTCGATGGCCGGATGGTCGAGGAGGGCGATGCGCGGCAGGTCCTGCGCGCGCCTGCGAACGCGTACACGCGCCGGCTGGTGGCCGCAGCGCCCCGCTTCGATGCCATCTCGCCGGAACATGAGGGCGTGCAATGAATTCGCCCGTAAGCGGTCTTGAGCACAGCGGACGGCCCGGTGGCGCGCTGACTCCGCAGACCCTGTTTTCCCGTGAATCGCTCTGGCAATCCTGGCTGGACGTGGAGGCCGCGCTGGCAGAGATCCAGGCCGAGATGGGGATGATCCCGGACTGGGCTGCCACGCAGATCCGGCGGGCCGCGACCGTCGACCAGATCGGCGCCGATGTCTTGGAAAGACACATCCGCCGGACGATGGCGCCGGTCATGTCGCTCACGAGGCTGCTGGCGGAGGCTGCCGGTGAGGCGGGCAGTTACGTGCATTGGGGGGCCACGACGCAGAACGTCATGCAGACGGGCCGCATCCTGCTGATCCGCGAGGCGGACGCGGCGATCCGGACCAATCTCGCCACGGCGCTGCGGCTGCTGGCCGGGCTGGCCGACGAACACGCCACGACCCTGATGGCGGGCCGCACCAACCGTCAGCACGCGCTGCCGATCACCTTCGGGTTCAAGGTCGCGGGCTGGATCGAGGAACTGGGCCGGGCGGTGCAGCGGCTGGACGGCGGCGCGGACCGGCTGTTCTCGCTGCCATTCGGGGGCGCGGTCGGCGCCTTCCACGCCTACGGGCCGGAGGGGCAGGAGCTGCACCGCCGTCTTGCCGAACGGCTGGGGTTGCGCGACCTGCTGGTGCCCGGCCGCGCGGTCAACGACCTTTTCGCGGATTACGTCATCCAGCTTTGCCTGCTGGCCATGACGATCGAGCGGATCGCGGGCGAAATCTACCTGCTGATGACACAGGAGGTGGGCGAGCTTGCCGAGCGGCTGGAGGAGGGCACGGTCGGATCGTCGACCATGCCGCACAAGATCAATCCTAAATTCGTGGTGCGCGTCCTGTCCGAAGCCGCCGAGCTGCGGAACATGTCGGCCATGGCGCTGGAAACCGGGCGGACGAGCCACGAGGGCGACGCGGCGGCCAACCAGTTGCTGGGCTCGATGCTGGACCGGGCCGTGCCGCTGGCCTGGCAACTGACCGAAGGCTTCCATGTCCTCCTGTCGCGTACCTCTGTCGACGTGGCCCGGATGGAGCGCAACACCCGCCTGACCCAGGGCGGGATCGCGACCGAGAACCTGATGATGAAGCTGGCGCCCAGAACCGGGCGCGCGAAGGCGCACGACATGGTGCATCACGCGCTTGGAAAACCTCGGGCGGACGGGGAGAGCGTCGTCGAAATCCTGCAATCGGATGCCGCCATCGCGGACCATCTGACGCGCGACGAGATCCGTCTGGCACTCGACCCCGCGGAGTACTGCGGAGACAGCGAACGCATCGCGAAGGAGGCGGCCGACATGGCGCGCGCCATCGCGGACCGGCTGGGCCTCGTCAGATCAGGTACATGAGGTCCGCCACCGCCGGGTAAGTGGCGCGCTGTTCCTCAACGTGGTCGCTCAGCGCGTCGAGGAACGGCTCTGCCAGGACGGGCCGCGATCCCTTGGCAAAGATCGCGGCGTAGGTGATCCAGTTGTCGCCCTCCACCGGCCGCAGCACATGGCGGTCGTGCAGGATGGCGGGGAAGAAGACCAGATCGCTGAGGGTCAGGCCGATGCCGCTGCGCACCATTTCGATGGTCACAACGGTCGAACCCGTCTGGAACAGGATACTCGGCCGGTAGCCCGCGCTGCCCATCAGTTCATCGAGCCGCACCCGCCACCGCTGACCTGCCGCCAGGGTCACGAACGGTTCTTCGGCCAGCCGGTCCACCGGGATCTCCTGCAGCTCTGCCAGCGGATGGTCGCTGGGCAGCAGGATGCACAGGCGCGCGCGCAGGATCGGGACGATGTCCAGTGGAACGATCTCGTTCTCCACCGGCAGAGAGATCAGTCCCACGTCATAGCCGCCCGCGGCCACCTTGCTCTCGATGGCGAACCGGCTTTCGACCTGGATGTTGCAGTTGCTGTTGCCCGCGGCTGCGTAGATCCGTGCCAGCGCCGGCACCACCAGCCCGTTCGCCAGCGGCGCCGCCGCGACGATGGACAGGGTCCGGTTGCCCCGGCTCGCGATGTCGCGCGCGATGTGCGGGATCTCCTTCAGCCCGTCGAGCGTGTTGGATATCTGCTGGTAGAACAGCGTGCCGTGTTCGGTCAGTTCCAGCGCGCGGCGCGACCGCGAGAACAGGGTCAGCCCGAGCTGGTATTCGAGCTGCGTCAGAAGACGGCTGGCCGCCGAATGCGACATGTTCGATCTGTTCGCAGCCTCCGACAGGGTGCCGGTGACCACGATGTCCCGAAAGAGCTGGAGGCCACGCAGGTTCATCGCCACCTTCTGTTGCGTTTCTTGCAACAGAAGGCATCAAGACAGCAATTTTGTCAAATGCGGCCGCAAGCTAACCTCTCCTCAGCCGCACCAATGAGACCCTTGAAAAACGCGCGGCCTCGGGAGGATAACAATGATACGAAATAGGACCGGGCTTGTTTCGGCCTGTCTGATTGCTGCGGCCCCGCTGCTGGCGGGCACGGCCCTTGCGGACAAGTCGGACGACACCATGCGTGTCGCCTTCACCGAGGACATCATCAACCTCGACTACAACTTCACGACGAAGCGCGAGTACATCATCATCTCGGAACTGATCGACGAGACGCTTCTCGCGATCAATCCCTCCGACGGCAGCTACGCGCCCGCGCTGGCGTCCGATTACACGCAGGTCGATCCGGTGACGCTGGACGTCACGCTGCGCGAGGGCATCCTGTTCCACGACGGCACCGAAATGACCGCCGAGGACGTCGCCTACACCTACAACACGGTGGCCTCCGGGGAGTCGCAGAGCCTGTCCGGCGCGCGGATCGAGGTCTGGTTCGACCGCGCCGAGGTGCTGGAGCCCTACAAGGTCCGGTTCCATTTCAAGCAGCAGTATCCGCTGGCCCTGCAGGACATGGCGATCCGGGTGCCGATCCGCAAAGCCGGCACATACGGGACCGATGGCACCATCGACGTGAACGCGGCGTCGGGCGGGCCGGTGGGGCTTGGGCCCTACAAGGTCACGTCCTTCGAACCGGGCGACGAACTCGTGCTCGAACGCTTCGCGGAATACTACGATGGCAGCCCGAAGGGCGATCCCTCCATCGGGACCATCGTCATCCGTTCGCTGCCCGACGAAGGGACCCAGCAGGCGGAACTGATCTCGGGCAGCATCGACTGGATCTACGACGTGCCGCGCGACGTGGCCGAGAACCTCGGCAACATGCCGCAGGTCAAGCACCTGTCGGGTCCCGACCGGCGCATCGGTTTCCTGATCCTCGATGCCGGCGGGCTGGCCGAACCGGACGGGCCGCTGACCGACCTCAAGGTCCGCCGCGCCGTGGCCCATGCCATCGACCGCGAGGAGATCGCCGCAGCCCTGATCGGCGGCGCGGCGGCCGCCATCGACGGCGCCCGCCACCCCTCGGAACTCGGCTGCAACCAGCAGGTGACGACCTACGAATACGATCCCGAAAAGGCGCGTCAGTTGCTGGCGGAGGCCGGGTATGAAGACGGGTTCGAGATGGAGCTTTGGGGTTATCGCGACAAGCCCATGGGCGAAGCCATCGTCGCGGACCTGAACGAGGTGGGTATCGACGCCACGCTGCGGCAGGTCAAGCTGGACAGCCTCAACGTGGCCCGCGCCAACCGGCAGATCTCGTCGTACTTCGGGACATGGGGCGGGGACACGGCGCCGCCGATCCGGCAGCACTTCGACCCGGATAGCGACCGCAACCTGTCCGGCGACGCCGAACTCGCGCAGATGGTGACGGACGCCTACGTTTCGCTGGACGCGGACGAGCAGTCCGACCTCTTCGCCAAGATCCACGCGCGGATCACCGACCAGGTGTACTGGGTGCCGCTGTGGTCGTACTCGGTGAACTACCTGACCGACCCGGATCTGGACTTTCCGACGGACGACGACGGGTTCCCGCGGCTCTACAAGGCCTCCTGGGGCGAGTGATGCGGGCATGCCGGGGCGGTGTCATCCGTCCCGGCCTTGCTTATGGGGCACGGTGCCTGTCGGTCTAACGCTTCTGATCGTGCCAGTGGCGACTGGGACACCTGCATCCCTTCAGTGGTGCGGGTCGTCGCCTTCGAAGGGGCTCAGGACGCGGTGGCCGCTTCGTCCCGCCGTTCCGTCGACCGGGCCGGTCCGTCCACGATCATCATCGGACAACCGCGCGAACACCGCTCAACCCGGCTGTCAATGCCGTAGAGCGTGCCGATCAGCTCCGGCGTCAGGACCTCGAGCGTCGGCCCGGTGGCAAGGATGCGGCCCCCGGCCAGGGCCATCACCGTCCTGCAGGCGCGCATCACCTGGTTGAGGTCGTGCAGCGCGAGGATGACCACCGCGCCGGTGTCCTCCGCGTAGCGGTGCAGCGCATCCAGCACCTCGTATTGCCGGTAGAGGTCCAGCGCCGAGGTCGGTTCGTCCATCAGAACAACCTTGGGCCGCGTCACCAAAGTCTGCGCGACGCTGACCGCCTGCCGCTGGCCGCCGGAGAGCTCCGGCAACTGCCGGTTCGCCAGATGCGCCACGCCGAAGCGGTGCAGCACCTCGTCCACCGCAGCCAGCTCGGCGGCGGACAGGCGCCAGCTTCCGCCCCCCTGTTTCAGCGCGAGGATGACGGATTCATAGACGGTCAGCGCCGCGCTCATGGCGGTGTCCTGTGGCATGTAGCGCAGGTCGGTGTCCTCCGCCCCGGAAAGGCGCACCTCTCCGGCACCGCGCAACTGTCCGGCAATGCGGCGGAAGAGGGTGGACTTCCCGGCGGCGTTCGCGCCGACCAGCGCGGTCAGTGCACCGCCCGGAATATCTGGGGTGGAGACGTCGGACAGGATCTGGCGGCGACCGTAGCGGGCACCGACCCGGTCGAGGGCGAGGCTTACCATGACTTGCGGCCTTTCGTCAGGATCAGCGCGGCAAAGAACGGCACGCCGACCAGCGCCGTGATGATGCCGATGGGCAGGACCGCGCCAGGCAGGATCGCCTTGGACAGGACAGAGGTCGCGGAGAGGATCAGCGCGCCGGACAGCATGGCGCCGGGCAGGAAGAAGCGCTGGTCTTCTCCCAGCAGCAGGCGCGCCACGTGCGGGCCGACGATGCCGATGAAGCCGATGGTGCCGACGAAGGACACCGGCACAGCCGCCAGAAGCGACACGAGGAACAGCGCCTCGAGACGCAGGCGCTTGACCGGAACGCCCATCGCCGCCGCGCGGGTCTCGCCCAGCCGGATGGCGGTCAGCGCCCAGGCCCGGCGTGCGAACAGCGGTGTGCAGATCAGCAGGATCGCGGTTACGACGGCGACCTTGGGCCAGGTCGCCTTGGTCAGGCTGCCCATGGTCCAGAACACCACCGCCGACAGCGCCTGCTCGGACGCGAAGTACTGAAGCAGGGCCAGCGCCGCGTTGAAGCTGAAGACCAACGCGATGCCCAGAAGGACGATGGTTTCCACCGTCACGCCGCGCATCGTCGACAGGCCGAAGATCAGCAGCGCCGCAGCCATGGCCATGGCAAAGGCGTTGATCGGGACCATCAGCGCGATGGCCGTCGGGAAGAGCGCGACGCCCAGCACCATCGCCAGCGCCGCGCCGAAGCTTGCGGCCGCCGACAGGCCGAGGGTGAAGGGGCTGGCCAGCGGGTTCGAGAGGATCGTCTGCATCTGCGCGCCCGCGAGCGACAGGCTGGCGCCGACGACGACCGCCAGCAGCGCCATGGGCATCCGGATGTCCCAGATCACCACGCGCATCTGCACATCCGCGGCGCCGGGGGCTAGGACCGTATGCAACACGTCCCAAAGGCCATAGCGGGCCGGGCCGAGCGAGACATCTACTGCAAGCGACAGCATCAGAAGAACGGTCAGGCCGCCGAGGATCGCGATCCGCCGGGCGACCAGCCCGCGGTAGCTGGCGGCGTGGGTGGGGGCATTCGTCGTAAGCGCAGCCATGGGTTCTCCGGAAGTTGGGGGCGGCCCGCAGGCCGCCCCGTCAGGTCAGTTGGTGGTCGGCGCCAGAGACACCCAGTAGCCCGGGTGGTAGTCGACCGGCAGGAACCGTTCGTGCAGTTCGACCAGCGTCTCATCGGGGTCGAGATCCGGGAAAAGATCCGGGTGCAGCCAGGTCGCGAGCCGCTGCACGGCGACAAAGCTGTAGGGGTTGTTGTAGAACTGGTGCCAGATCGCGTGGACCTGTCCGTCTTCCACCGCCTTGACGCCGGTGAAGCCGGGGCGCTCCATCAGCGCGGCCAGCTTTGCACGCGCCTCGTCCTCGTCCGATCCGGGGCCGACGCCGACCCAGGAACCGCCGGGCACGTAGGCTTCCCAGTTGCCGCCCGTCACGACGATCTGGTCGGGATCGGACGCGATGATCTGCTCGGCGTTGATCGTGCCGAAGGTGCCGGGGATGAAGGGCTTGGCCATGTTCTCGCCCCCCGCCAGTTCGACGAAGGTGCCGAAGTTGCCGTGGCCGAAGGACATGCAGCAGTCTTCTGAGTAACCGCCTGCGCGGTCGACGAAGACCAGCGGGCGGTCGAGGTCGTCCTGCGCGGCGATCACGTCCGTCACCCGCGCAATCTGTTCTTCGTAGAAGGCGTTGAACTCCGCCGCGCGGTCCTCCTTGCCGAAGAGTTCGCCGATGATGTGCATCGACTGTGCGGTGTGCTCGAACGGCTTTTCACGGAAGTCGACGTAGACGATCGGGATGCCGACCTTGGCCAGCTTTTCCTCGTAGCCCGCTTCATCTGTGGCGGCCTTGGCCTCGAGGTTCAGGATCATCACGTCCGGGTCCAGCGCCACTGCCTGCTCGATGTCGAAGGTGCCGTCCTTGAAGCCGCCGAAGGTCGGGATCTCCGTAAGCTCCGGGAACTTCTCGGCGTACATCTCGTAGCTTTCGGGGGCCGCCTGCAGAAGGTCGTCACGCCAGCCGACGACGCGTTTGAACGGGTCGTCCCTGTCGAGCACGGCGGCAAAGAAGATCTGCCGGCCTTCGCCGAGGATCACGCGGTCGGCGGGCCCGTCCAGCGTGACCTCGCGCCCGACGATATCGGTCACGGTGATGGGATCGGCCACCGCCTGAAGGGCGGGCAAGAAGGCCAGCGCAGTGGCGCCAAGCATCCGTCTCAGGGTCATGTTCGCTTCCTCGTATCGTGAACTGCCCTTGGGATGAGTTATCCGAGTATTTTAGTCAAGATATAAGTTGACAAAAATCATTGGCTAAAGGAAATCCGCTGGAAAGCAAAGACGGAAGGTTCAGTGAACAGTCATCCTCACAGCAATCGGGACATCCGCGACGAGATCCGGGACTACTGGTCCGACCGGGCCGCGACCTTCGACAACGATCCCGGCCACAAGATCGAAGACGGAGCCGAGATGGCCGCGTGGGAGGCCCTGTTCCGCAAGCACCTCGGCCCGGCGCGCGGCCGGCGGCTGCTGGATCTCGCCAGCGGAACCGGGGAAATATCGCGGCTGTGCAAGGGGCTCGGGTTCGAGGTGACCGGGCTCGACTGGGCCGAACCGATGCTGGAGCGGGCGCGGATGAAGCTGCCGGATGTGACCTTTCTGCAGGCGGATGCCGAACGGACGATGCTGCCCTCGGGCTCTATGGACGTGATCGTCACGCGCCATCTGGTCTGGACACTGGTGGATCCCGCGAGCGCCTTTGCCGAATGGCACCGGGTGCTGGCGCCTGGCGGTACGCTTCTGCTGGTGGACGGCGATTTTGTCACCAGGGGGCTGCTGGCCCGATTTCTCCTGCGTGGCAGGACGGTGGATCGCGGGCGTATGGATCGTCATCAGCGGATTTTGCAGCGCGTACATTTCTCTCAAGGGCGAGGGCGTCGTCGGTGTCGGACCTGCTGGCCGAGGCAGGGTTCACCGATCTGCGCACGGACAAGCGGCTGGGGCGCATACACCGCGCGCAGAGGTCGAATCTGGGCTGGCGCAAGTCGCTGCTGCGTCTGTCCGAACATCGCTACCTGATCCGGGCAACGAAGCCGGAGGGGATCGAACCGTAGCAAGCATGGATCAAGGGGGATGCGGCAGCGAACGACCGATCGGTCTGGCCGCGTTGGAGGTCGGGGGCGGAGCTTTGCAACGCGCCGCAAGATGAAAGCTTGAACGCTGTCACCGGCGCTTGGTATCAAGACCCGTCCGCGGTCACTCCCGCGGCCCGTAATTTCCCTTGGACAGGCTGCCAAAAGTGAAACCTGCACCGCTCATGTCACGCCGGTCCACCGGCACCCCGTCTATCCCTGTCCGGAAGGTGCGCGCATGAAAGCGGTTGTCATCCACGGCGCGCGCGATCTGCGGGTCGATCCCTTCGAGGATGCCCTGCCGCCCGGCCCGGGCGAGGCCCAGGTCGCTGTCGCGAATGGCGGGATCTGCGGATCGGACCTGCATTACTACCTGCATGGCGGGTTCGGTGCGATCCGGGTTCAGCAGCCGATGGCGCTGGGGCACGAGGTATCCGGTGTCGTCACGGCCCTTGGCGCAGGCGTCGAGGGTCTGCGCGTGGGCGACAACGTCGCGGTGAACCCGTCGCGGCCCTGCGGGACCTGCGCCTATTGCCTGCGTGGTCAGCCGAACCAGTGCCTAGACATGCGGTTCAACGGATCGGCCATGCGCACGCCGCACGAACAGGGGCTGTTCCGTGAAACCCTGACGGTGCCTGTGCAGCTTCTCGAACGCTTCGATTCGGGGGCCGATCTGGCCCATGCCGCCATGACGGAGCCGCTCGCCGTATGCCTGCATGCGGTGCGGCAGGCGGGGTCTCTGGTCGGGCAGACGGTCTTTGTCGCCGGATGCGGTCCGATCGGATGCCTCACCGTCGCCGCCGCGCGTCTGGCCGGGGCGACGCGGATCGTGGCCGCCGACATTTCGGACACGCCGCTCGCCATTGCCCGCGCGATGGGGGCCGACGAGACGATCAATCTTGCCGCCGGGTCCGACGCGATGGAGCCGCTGAAGCGGGACAAGGGGCAGGTTGATGTCGGATTCGAATGTTCCGGGGCGGCGCCCGCGTTGCGCGGCCTGCTCGACATCACGCGGGCAGGTGGCCGGATCGTGCTTGTCGGCATGGGTGGCGATGCGCCGCTGCCGCTGCAACTGACTGTCGCCAAGGAATTGACCCTGAAGGGCACCTTCCGTTTCCACGAGGAATTCGCCACCGCGGCGCGTGTCATCTCGGACGGGCGCATCGACCTGAGCCCCTTGCTGACCGGGGTCTACGAGATGGAGGAGGCCGTCGCGGCCTTCGACCTCGCGGCGGACAAGTCCCGCGCCATGAAGGTGCAGATCCGCTTCTCCGGCGGCTGAGACACCGGGAAGACCTGACTGTTGCGGTTCATGGCGGTGCGTGACGGTATTGATGCGAGTCCATCAGGGTGGTGGCGGTCGGTCGCTGCCATGGTGCATGCCCCGGCGACACGCTGCTCTGCTGCCCGAGGGGATGCGGGTCCAGGCAGAACCCTGCACTGATCCGCCGCCGGTGTCGGGAGCGCAGGCCAGATGGCGCTTTCTACAGCTGCGTCATTTCAACCCGTCGCAGATGATCGAACTTTCCAAAACCGCCGTCGGGCCGCGTGGGCGCTGACAACTGCCGATACACGGCGCACCAACCCTCCAGCTATGGCCTCTGGGTGCCCGCGGATCATGGCGGATCACCTCACTCCGCGTTCGGGTATTGACATACGTCACACGTAACATGTTAAACATCACGAAACGAGGGAAGGGCGGCAGAGGAGGCCGCTCAAACCCGGGAGGAGACCGAATGACCCGCGAAAATGCACTGCGGACCCGGCTTGATACTGGCCTGCTCACCGTCGCGCCGGGGGCGCCCGATGTGCTTACCGCACGACTGGTGCAGGGGCAGGGGTTCGACGCTGTCTACATGACCGGGCTTGGCGCGACGGCGGCCCGCCTGGGCAAACCCGACCTCGGCCTGATGACCCAGACAGAGATGGCAGATCATGCCCGCGCCATGGTGCGCGCGGTGGACATCCCGGTGATCGCGGATGCCGATACGGGCTACGGCGGCGCACTCAACGTCGCGCGCACGGTCGAGGAATACCTGCAGGGCGGTGTCGCCGCGATGCACATCGAGGACCAGCTTTCACCCAAGCGCTGCGGCCAGTTGGCAGGCGTAAGGCTCGTGTCGCCCGAGGAGGGCGCGCACCGCCTGAAAGCCGCCGTCGAGGCGCGCGGCACGGGTGATATCCTGATCATCGGGCGCACCGACGCGCTGCAGCCGCTCGGGCTCGACGAGGCGGTGGCCCGTGCGGCCCGGTATCGGGATGCCGGTGTCGATCTCGTCTTCGTCGACGGGGTGAAGACCCGCGCCGAGGTCGAGGCGATTGCCCGCCGGGTCGAGGGGCCGAAGGTGCTGAGCCTCGTCGACGGAACGGATGCCGCGTCGGTTTCCATCGAGGATGTGCGGGAAATGGGTTTCTCCGTCGTGATGTATGCGGTCACGACCCTCTTCGCGGCGGCTCGGGCAAGCGCCACCGCGCTGGCACGTCTCAAGAGCACGGGTGTTGCAGGCGGCGGCGACGCTTTGACCTACGCGGAATTCTGCGAGATCGTCGACCTGGCGAACCACCAGGACTTTGCCCACAGGCACGGCGAATGACCGCGACGGTCCTGATCACCGGGGCGGGCTCGGGCATCGGTCTTGCCGTGGCGCAGCGGGTTGTAGCGCGCGGCGCGCGGGCCATCCTGTGGGACATTTCCGGCCAGGCGCTCACGGCGGCGCAGCAGGAGCTTGGCGCGGCTGTCGAGACCGCCGTTGTCGATGTTTCCGATGCGGGTGCCATCGCCGGCGCCCCGCTTGAAGGTGTCACGCACCTGGTGAACAACGCGGGCGTCCTCGGGCAACGCATGGAATGGGGCGCTCTCGACGCGGAGCATCTGCAAGGCATCCTCGACGTCAACGTGGTCGGACTGATGATGGTGACACAGGCCTTCATGAAGGCGCGTGTCCCGCATCCGCAAGCGGCGATCGTCAACCTCTCTTCCATTGCGGGGGAGAACGGCGGCGCGCCGGGATTTGCCGCTTATGGCGCGTCCAAGGGCGCGATCATGGCGCTGACGCGGGCCATGGCGCGGGACTTTGCGCCCGACCTGAGGGTCAACGCGCTGGCCCCGGGCATCATCGACACGCCGATCCAGGACGCGGTGATGACGGCGCCGAATGCCCGCGCGCAGGCCGCGGAGGGCATCCCGCTGGGCCGGCTCGGCACGGCGGACGAGGTTGCGGGCACGGCCGAATGGCTGCTGTTCGACGCGCCCTACGTGACGGGCGAAATCCTCAAGGTTGCGGGAGGACGGCGGTGAAGCTGATCGACGGGTTCTTCAGGCTGCTGGAAGTGCTGCTGGTGCTGCTGCTGGCAGGCATGACGATCATGGTCTTTGCCAATGTCGTCCTGCGCTACGGCTTCGGCTCCGGCATCGACGTGAGCGAGGAGCTGTCGCGCTTCTTCTTTGTCTGGCTGATCTTCCTCGGCGCCATCGTTGCGATGCGCCACAACATGCACATGGGTTTTGACCTGGTGGTGACGACGGTCAGCCCGCCGGTGCGCCGCGCCCTTCTGACGCTGGCGAACGGGCTGGTCCTTGCCGTCTGCGTCATGGTCTTCGTCGGCACGGTGCAGCAGTTCCATGTCAACGCCACCAACATCGCCCCGGTCACGCGCATGTCGATGATCTGGGTCTTCGGCGTGCTGATCCCGATGTCCGCTCTGATCGGGCTGATGGCCGGATTGCGCATGATCGGCTACGCCACGGGCCGCCTGACCGGCATCCCGAAGTCGGGCCGGGAGGTGACGGAATGACTCTCGTCCTGTTTATCGTCACGCTGGGTGTCACGCTCTGCATCGGCGTTCCGGTGGCCTTCGCACTGCTGATCTGTGCCGCTGTGATGGGCTTCCAGATGGACCTCTTCGACGCGCAGGTCGTGTCGCAGCGCATGGTCGTCGGCGCGAACAACTTCTCGCTCCTCGCGATCCCGTTCTTCCTGCTTGCGGGTGAACTGATGAACGCGGGCGGTATGTCCAAGCGGATCATCGGTTTCGCCATGGCCTTCGTCGGGCATGTGCGCGGTGGGCTTGGTGTGGTGGCGATCTTTGCCGCGATCATCCTGGCATCGCTGTCCGGGTCGGCGGCGGCGGATTCGGCTGCGCTCATCGCGATCATGCTGCCGATGATGAAGCAGTCCGGCCATGACGAGGCGCGCTCCGTCGGGCTCATGGCCTCCGGCGGCGTGATCGCCCCGATCATCCCACCCTCCATCGCCTACATCATCTTTGCTGTGGCGACCAACCTGTCGATCACGCAACTCTTCATGGCGGGCATCGTCCCGGGCGTGATGATGGGTATCGGCGCCATCGTGGCCTGGCTGATCGTCGCGCGGCGCGACAATGTGGCGCCGCAGCCGCGGCAGGGCTGGGGTGTGCGCCTGCGCGAGACGCGCCACGCGCTCTGGTCACTGGGCATGCCGGTGATCATCCTCGGCGGCATCCGCTTCGGCGTCGTCACTCCGACCGAGGCCGCGGTGATCGCTGCCGTCTACGCCATCTTCGTCGGCATGGTCATCCACCGCGAACTGAAGGTGAGCCAGCTTTTCCGGGTCTTCCGGGATGCGGCCCTCACCACTGCGGTGGTGATGATGCTGGCGGCGGCGGCACTGGCGACGGCATGGTTCATCACGCTGGCAGACCTGTCGGGTATCGTGCTCGATCTCGTGGGGCCGCTGGTGGACAGCCCGACGCTGTTGCTGATCGTCATCATGGCGCTGGTGCTGATGATCGGGACGATGCTCGACATGGGGCCGACGATCCTGATCCTCGCGCCCGTGCTCCTGCCGGTTGTCGAAGAGGCAGGAATCGACCCGATCTACTTCGGCGTGCTCTTCGTCATCAACTGCGCCATCGGCCTCGTGACGCCGCCCGTGGGCATCGTGCTCTCGGTCTCGGCGGGGGTGTCGGGCGTGCCGCTGCACCGCGTGGCGAAGGGGGCGGCGCCCTTCCTCTTCGCCCAGATCACCGTTCTCGCGCTGCTGGTGCTCTTCCCGCAACTCGTTCTGACGCCGTTGAACTGGCTGCGCTGAACCAGAAGAACCGACACCGACTGCGACACAAAGAATACCAAGGAGGAGACTGAAAATGAAACTGAAGACCCTTGCGGCCATGGCCCTCTGCGCCACGGCGTTCACCACCCCGGCGCTCGCCGCCGAATACGGCAAGCACACGTTCAAGATTTCGAGCGGCGCGGCCAAGGATCACCCGATTGCCACCGGCATCGCGGCGATGAGCGAGTGCATGGAGGAAGGCTCCGACGGCAAGATGAAGCTGAAGGGCTTCTATTCCGGCCAGCTCGGCGATGACGCGGATGCCACGCAGGCGACCCGCTCCGGCTCCATCGAGATGGTGGTGACCGGCTCCGCGGCCATCGCGGGCATCGAACCGGCGCTTGGCGTGTTCACCCTGCCGTTCATGTTCGAGAACGATGCAGAGGTCGACGCGATCATGACCGGCCCGTTCTTCGACTACGTGGCCGAGAAGATGCCGCAGCATGACCTGGTGATGCTGTCGATGTGGGAAAACGGCTTCCGCAACGCCACCAACTCCAAGCACCCGATCAAGGCCGTGTCGGACTTCGAGGGGCTGAACTTCCGCGTGATGCAGAACCCGATCTTCCTCGACACTTTCCGCCGCCTGGGCGCGAACCCGGTGCCGATGGCCTTCGGCGAGGTCTTCACCGCGCTCGAGACCGGCGCCGTCGACGGGCAGGAAAACCCGCTGCCGCTGATCGAGGCGACAAAGTTCTACGAGGTGCAGAAGTACCTGACCCTGACGCGCCACGCCTATTCCCCGAACCCGGTTCTGGTGAACCGGGGCGTCTGGGAAAGCCTGAACGCGGACGAGCAGGCGCTGGTGCAGTCCTGTGCCACCTCGGCGCGCGACGCGCAGATCGAGCGGTCCCGTGCGGCCGTGGGCGAATCCGCCGACAAGCTGACCTCCGAAGGCATGGAGATCTCCGAGATGCCGGCCGAAGAGATGGCGAAGCTGCGCGAACTGGTGACCCCGGTCTACGAGACCTCGATGGAGTCCGTCGGCAAGGAAAACTTCGATCGGCTCATGGAAGAGCTGGCCAAGATCCGCAACTGAGCCAGACCGGGCTGGCGCCGCTTTCACTCCCCCAAGGCGCCAGCCCACCCTTTCTCAAGGATTTCAAATCGATGCCGCTCGACACCGCTTCCTTTCTGTCCCGCCTCGCCGAAGCCTTTCCCGGGCCCGCGCTGCTGTCGGGGACCGACATTCCCGCGCGCAACCTGCACGACACGTCCTTCCTGGCCGACGTGAGGCCGCTGGCCGTTCTGCGCCCGGACACGCCGGAGGCCGTGGCAGAGGCCGTCCGGCTCTGTGCGGAGGCCGGCGCGACCATGGTGCCGCAGGGTGGGCTGACAGGGCTGGCCGGTGGTGCGCACCCCATCGACGGCGCGGTGATGATCTCGCTGGAACGCTTCTCGGGGATCGAGGAAATCGACCCGGCCTCCTCCACCATGACGGTGCGGGCGGGCACACCGCTCGAGGTGATCCAGAAGGCCGCGGACGAAGCCGGCTTCTTCATCCCGCTGGACCTTGGCGCGCGCGGCTCCTGCCTGATCGGGGGCAACATCGGCACCAATGCGGGCGGCAACCGGGTGATCCGCTACGGCATGACCCGCGAGATGATCCTCGGCCTCGAATACGTGCTGCCGGACGGAACGCTCGTCTCCGGCCTGAACAAGATGCTGAAGAACAACGCGGGCTACGACCTCAAGCAGCTGTTCATCGGCTCCGAAGGCACGCTGGGCATCGTGACGCGCGCCGTGCTGCGGATGCACCCGAAGCCCGGCTGCGTGAATGCCGCGCTTTGCGGGCTGGGGTCCTATGACGATGTGCTGAAGCTCTTGGCAGAGGCGCGCCGCGGGTCTGGGGCCGATGCTGTCGCCTTCGAGGTCATGTGGTCGGACTACTGGCAGGTCGTGACGGAGACGGTGGGCGTACGCTCGCCGCTGGACGGTGAACACAAGGTCTATGTCCTGCTGGAGGCGCAGGGCCTCGACGAGGAGATCGACGGACCGCGGTTCATGAACTGGATCGAGAAGGTCTACGAGGCTGGGATCGTGGAGGACGCGGCCATCAGCCAGAGCCTCTCGGATGTGAAACGCTTCTGGGGCCTGCGCGATGCCTGC